>RFHL01001052.1 GCA_003696875.1 Bacteroidota bacterium
CCGGGAAGTTTGGCGGGCCAAACGAGGCATTTTTCAACGCAGAGATGCGGAAAAAGATGCAGCGATCACCCATCATTGGGAATTTGACAGAGCACTAGGCCTTACCTTTTCTCAACTTCCGCCGCTCGATTGTACCCATGAAAAACCCTTTCCGTCCGGGGGACGTCCTCATGTATGAGACCACGGTGACCGAAGCCAAGCTCGCCCGCTTCGAGGGGGAGGTGGTGCATCCGGTCTATGGGACCTTTGCCCTGGGGCAGGACGCCGAGTGGGCCTGCCGGCAGTTTGTGCTCGCGATGCGCGAGCCAGAGGAGGAGGGCATAGGCACCTATCTGACCATTGAGCACCTCTCGCCGGCCCCGCTTGGGGCCTCGGTGCGTATAGAAGCCGAGCTCGCGGCCGTCGAGGGCCACGAAGTACGCTGTGTCTACCGGGCATATTGGGGAAATGTGCTGATCGCCCGGGGCAAGCAGCATCAGAAAATCCTCTTGCGGACCCGCCTGCAGGCCCGCCTGCACGGTCCAGGATAACTCCCCCCGAATCTTTCCGTATCTTCACAGGCCCCAGCACCTGGGGGCACTTATTTTGCAATTATGGCTAGCATGGAAAAGGCTAGGAATCAAACTGTTATACAAAATCGAAAGGCCAGGCACGAGTATCACTTCGAGGAGACCTTCACGGCGGGCCTGGCCCTGACCGGAACCGAGGTGAAATCGCTCCGGGCTGGCAATG
The DNA here is from genome assembly GCA_003696875.1 of Bacteroidota bacterium. Classification (GTDB taxonomy): domain Bacteria; phylum Bacteroidota; class Bacteroidia; order J057; family J057; genus RFHL01. The sequence goes on from RFHL01001052.1 coordinate 733, forward strand.
CCAGCCTGCAGGAGGCTTATTGTGTAGTGCGTGACGGGGAGGCCTTCATCGTCGGGATGAACATCGCCGAGTACGATAAGGGCAGCTACAACAACCACCCGCCTATGCGGGAGCGTAAGCTGCTATTGACCAAAAAAGAGTTGCGCAAACTTCAGAAAGGGCTTGAGCAAAAGGGGTTTACCATCGTTCCGATTAAGCTTTACTTCAATGATCGGAACCTGGCTAAACTGGATCTCGCTCTGGCCCGGGGTAAAAAACTGCACGACAAGCGCGAGACGCTGAAAGAACAGGATACCAAGCGGGAAATGGACCGGCAAATGCAGCGATTTGCCTGATGAGATCGAAACCCTATCCACCCGAAGCCAGTTTTTTTCTTACTTTTGTAGCTCCCATGCCGTCAGCTGGCGCACATCCCTTTGTCCCCTGCTGACATTGCACGTATATGTTTGAAGGATATGTTTGAAAACCTCTCTCAAAATATCGACCAGGCCTTTCGGAAACTGAAGGGCCAAGGTAGCATCTCCGAGATCAATGTCGCCGAGACCCTCAAGGAGATCCGGCGCGCGCTGATCGACGCGGACGTCAACTATAAGGTCGCCAAGGATTTTACCAATCAGGTCAAAGAAGAAGCCCTCGGGCGCGAGATCCTGATCTCGGTCACCCCGGGTCAACTCATGGTCAAGATCGTCCACGAGGAGCTGACCAAGTTGATGGGCGGCAGCAACGAGGGCATCAACCTGGCCAAAGACCCGCCTACGGTCATCCTGATCTCGGGCCTGCAAGGTTCGGGTAAAACGACCTTTACCGGTAAGCTGGCCAAGTATTTCAAGAGCAAGGGACGTAACCCCTTGCTGGTCGCAGGCGACGTATATCGCCCCGCGGCTATCGACCAGCTGGGCGTGCTTGGGGAGCAGGTAGGTGTGGAGGTCTACAAGGAGGTTGAGAACAAAAACCCCGTTGAGATTGCCCGAAACGGTATCCAATACGCCAAAAAGAACGCCAAAGATCTGGTTATTGTCGATACCGCCGGTCGTCTTGCGGTCGATGAGCAGATGATGGACGAGATCGAGGCCATCAAGGGAGCCATCAAGCCCCAGGAAACCCTGTTCGTGGTGGACTCCATGACCGGTCAGGACGCTGTCAACACGGCCAAGGCCTTCAACGATCGTCTGGATTTTGACGGAGTGGTACTGACCAAGCTGGACGGCGATACCCGTGGGGGGGCAGCCATCTCGATTCGCTCTGTGGTGGACAAGCCCATCAAGTTTGTCAGCGCTGGTGAGAAGCTTGATGACCTTGACCTGTTCTATCCCGACCGGATGGCCTCTCGGATTCTGGGGATGGGCGACGTGCTCACCCTGGTAGAGCGGGCTCAGGAGCAGTTTGATGAAAAGGAAGCCGAGAAGCTGCAGCGCAAGATGCGCAAGAACGAGCTCGACTTCGAAGATTTTCTCTCCCAGATTCAGGCCATCAAGAAGATGGGTAACCTCAAGGACCTCATTTCTATGATCCCAGGCATGGGCAGAATGTTGCGGGACGTGGACATCGAGGACGATGCCTTCAAGCATGTCGAGGCCATCATCTACTCCATGACCAAGGAAGAGCGCTCTAAGCCGCACATCATCAATGGTACCCGCCGCCGCCGCATCGCCAATGGGGCGGGGCGCCCCATCCGGGAGGTCAACGAATTGCTTAAGCAATTCCAGACCATGAAGAAGGCCATGAAGAAAATGAACCAGGCCTCCCAGGGAGGCAAATTGCCTCGCGCCCTGATGGGCGGGATGGGCCGCATGCGCCGCTAGCGGCGCGAGTTGTGATACTCAATAACGGCTGCCTTCCTTCGGGAGACAGCCGTTTTTTTGCGGTCAGGGATCGCTTCTTGCTTTAAAAATCATAGGCGTGTCCATCCGGACTGAGCGGTGTGAGGCGCGTCTTGCGTTGCTCCCACACTTCCAGAAAGTGCTGGGTGACTTTGGCCTCCTGCTTGGTCGCGAAGCTGCCCAGCACCAGGCGGTAGCCTGTGCCATGCGGCTCGATATACACCCCTTTGGCCCAGCCCAGTGCTTCCTGGCTGGCCCAGGTGCGGGCCTCTTCGTAGCTGTCCTTGTTTCCCAGGCTCAGGCCAAAGACCGGCTGCATTGGGGGCAGGCTTTCCACGTCCGGGTTGAAGTAGTGACTAGGTGAGGCATGGGCCTTGGCGACCAGGGCATTGCGCAGGGTGGAAGGCCCCTCCAGCGCGCTGTAGCGCGCCAGTTCCTGGCCGTCGGCATCGGTGATGAGCAGGGTGGGGTAGGTGGTGATATGGTAGCGCTCGGCCAGTTCCCGGCCGCCGTTGAAGGTGTGCCAGGGATCAATCTCGTACAGCACGTAGGCCGCCTCCAGCAGCTCAAACAGCTTGTGGTCTTGTTGCAGGCGACTTTCCCAGGCCTCACAGGGATAGCAGTAGTCGGTGTAGAAGCGCACCACACACAACTTGCCCTCCAGGCGGGCTTCGGACAAGGTCTGCGACCAGGCCGGGCGGCTGAGGCTGCTCCAGTTGGGGAGGGCTGCCTGCTGTTCCCGGAGTGTACTCAGGACCAGGGCCATCCCGACAGCCAGGACAAAGGAAAACACAAAGCCCTGGCGAATGCGCTGCCGTTGCCACAAGCCAAGGTTCAAATGGGGGCGAAGGCGAGGAACGGGTTTCATAGGACTACAAGGTGATGCTTTCCCTCACCATAGTCATACCCATAACAGGGGCCTTGTTACATATGCAATATGTGGGCGGCTTTTGCTGCAGAAGCCCCTGAGGTGTACCTTTGTGGCAGGGAACAGGTCCCGGAATGTTTAGGCAATCCTGCTATGACTGATATCTTTCGTACCCTCCTTTTGGGGGGCTTGCTGTTGCTATCCCTGGGGGTAGCGGCCCAGGAGGCCGCTCCTAGCCTATACCAGCCCGAGGCCGATGCCCGGGCCGAGATCGATGCCCTCCTGCTGGAAGCCCAGGGCACGGGTAAGCACGTGTTGCTGCAGGTGGGTGGCAACTGGTGCACCTGGTGCATCCGCTTCCATCGCTTCTGTAAGGATGATGCCGAAATTGACTCCTTCCTCACGGCAAACTATCACCGCTACTACCTGAATTACAGCCGGGAAAATACCAATGACTCCATCCTGGCCGACCTGGGCTACCCCCAGCGCTTCGGGTTTCCGGTGTTTGTGGTATTGGACGCCAAGGGTCGGCGCCTGCATACCCAGGATTCTGCCCTGCTGGAGGCGGGCAAAGGCTATGACCGCGACAAGGTTATGGGTTTTTTCCGGCAGTGGACCCCGGCAGCCCTGGACCCGGAGCGCTACCGCTGAGGCGTGGGGATGCGGGATCCCTGCCCAATGGCATTGGGCTAGTCAGAGAAGGAGTCTGTCTGGAGAGTGCCGCGGGTCGGCGAAAAAGCTTGAGAAGCTGAAAGCAAGGTCTTAGCTTTTTTTCGCCCGCCTTGGCCGCCCGGGCATCGGCTTTCTTCATCACCCCCAATCCGTTGTTATGTTTGCCACACCTCTACGCCTGATGTTGGGGCTATGCTGGCTGTGTATCCAGCTGCCCCTTTCCGCTACGGCTCACGATTCTGCCTACCCGGATATCCTGCAGGTTGTCCAGTATTACTACGAGGGCGAAAACCTGCTCGACCTGGACAAATTGGCCCGGGCCTACCACCCACAGGCGCGGCTCACCTTTCTGGATCCCTCCGGGGGGAGCTGCCGTCAACTCACGTTTGGGGCCTTTCTCAAGGCGCTGCGGGGAGACGGTCAAAAGCCTGCCGGTCGCGCGCTGCGTCTGCAGCGCTATGATCGTACCGGGCAGGTGGCGCTGGTGCAGACCACCATCTCAGAGGCCGGGGATCACCGCCGATTGCATGACTATCTGGTGCTGATGGAGGTAGAGGGCGAATGGCGCATCACCAGCCGGACCACCCGGCTGGAGCGGGCCCGCTTTGCGCCACGTGAGGCCTCGGCCCGGGAGGTCCGGCGCGACGGACAGCAGGTGCGGCAGACCCTCGAAGCTTACCTCCGGCAGCGTCGCCGCTATCAGGCCGGGGACTGGCAAAGCCTCTTCCATCCCCAGGCGCATATTGTGGCCATTCACCCGCGCTATGCGCGGGTGCAGACCCTGGATCGCACAGACTACCTGCAGGCCTATGCCTCCGAGCCGGAACAACGTCCCCGGCTGGCCTCTCAGATTGAGGAGCTATATGTGGAGGGAGATATGGCCCTCGCCAAGGTGACCATTCATGCCCCGCAGCTGCATGGCACCGTGACCGACTATGTGGTCATGGTGCGAGAGGGGAATCGCTGGCAGATTCTGGATAAAGCCAGCTACAAAGATCCGCAGGCCCTGCTCTTGCCGGTTTGAGCCCGGGGCGAGACAACAAGCGCGCGGCTGCCCCGATCGGGACAGCCGCGCAAAACAAAATAGATCCTTTCGGTTTTCTGGAAATCAGGCCTCATTGAGGCTGGCCGAGATGACATGATCGGCTGCAGCGATGCTCTTCAGGACCTCTTCGGAGGGCCGGTGGTCGAGGGTGAGGGTACAGAGTGCAGCTTTGCCGCCGGCAAAGATGGAGTTTTCCATCTCTTCGATGTTGACCCCGCTGTCGCGCAGGCGATCGAGCACCCCGGCAAGGACGCCCACCTTGTTGTAGTGGCGCACGGCGAGGCTCAGGCCGGAGCCGGACTTGGCCCGGGCATTGACCGGGTGGAGGGGCTTGCCGGTGTCGCGGTAGGCCCGCACGACGGCGGCGGCCTCCAGGGCGATGGCCTCCGAGGCCTGATCAGTCGAGGCGCCAATGTGGGGGGTGCCGGTGATCATGCTGGCCAGTTCGGTATCGGCAAAGTCCGGATCGGTGGCGGCGGGTTCGGGCTCATAGACATCAAGGGCCACCCGGAGGCCTTTTTCCCGGATGGCCCACTTGAGGGCCTCGGTGTCGTGCAGGTTGCCCCGGGAGGTATTGATGAGGATGGCGCCGTCTTTCATATGGCCGAGAAGTGCCTGATTCAGCATCCCCTTGGTGTCGGGGGTGGCAGCGAGGTGCACCGTGAGGGCGTCGGCCGCGGAGGCCACCGCTTCAGGGCTGTCGCAAAAGCCTACCCCAAACTGCTGAGCCTTGACGGGGGTCAGGCTGCGGGACCAGGCGATGACCTCCATGCCCATGCTGCGGGCGATGTCGGCGACGGACTGTCCAATCGCGCCCATGCCCAGGATACCGAGCGTACGGCCGCGCAGGCCGGGGGCCTTGCTGTAGACTTTTTTCTTCCAGGCTCCGGCTCGCAGGTCGGTACAGGCATCGACGATGCGACGATCAGCCGCCACGAGCAGGCCGATGGTCAGCTCGGCTACGGCATCCTTGTTTTTGCCAGGGCAGTTGGCGACGTGGATGCCGCGGGCGCTGGCCTCGGCAACGTCGATGGTGTTGACGCCGGCGCCGGCCCGCACGATGAGGCCCAGCTGGGCCCCGGCCGCGATGGCCTCGGCGCTGACCTTGGTGGAGCGCACGATCAGGACCTCGCTGTCGCCGATGGCCGCAGGCAGCTCTTCGGCCTTGAGGTCGGGTTCGTTGCGGAGGCTGGCCCCGAGGGCTTCGAGTTCGGCCAGGGCGGTGGGCGAAAGTTTGTCGGCGATGAGGATTTTCATATTCGTCCTTTTTGGCGGATAATGTTGTGAGCTTGGCAAGCAGGAAAAGGTTGCGTTATGAGCTTCATAGCGGGCTGCCTGCACACCAGCGTACCTGGAAAAGTAGGGGCATTTGTACGAATTTAAAATGACCAAAGTCCTTTTTTCCGGCTTTTTTTAGCGGTATTTTTCGATTTACATTGCCAACAAATCTCATCTCCTATGTCTCCCATCTATAACTTCTCGGCCGGGCCGGCCGTCCTGCCCCAAGCGGTCCTGGAAAAGGCTCAGGCTGAACTGGTGAATTACCAGGGCAGCGGCATGTCGATTATGGAAATGAGCCACCGAGGAAAAATCTTTTCCGGGGTGCGGGATCGGGCCGAAGCCGCCCTGCGCGAGTTGATGGCCATTCCCGATAGCTATGCGGTCCTCTTCCTCCAGGGAGGGGCCAGCAGCCAGTTTTCCATGGTCCCGCTCAACCTGACCCGTGGCGGCAAGGCCGACTATGTGAATACCGGGGCCTGGTCCAAGAAGGCCATTGCTGAAGCCAAGCGCTATACGCAGGTGCGGGTGGTGGCCTCCTCCGAGGACAAGACCTTCTGCTACATCCCGGCCCTGGAGGCCAGCATGTTTGACCCCGAGGCCGACTATGTGCACATCACCACCAACAACACCATCTACGGGACGGTCTTTCCGGAACTGCCGCCCGTGGGCGGGGTGCCGCTCGTGGCTGATATGTCCTCCAACATCCTCTCGCAGGTGTACCGGGTGGAGGATTTTGGGTTGATCTATGCCGGGGCGCAGAAAAACATCGGGCCGGCGGGGGTGACGATTGTCATCGTGCGCCGGGATCTGCTGGGGCAGGTGCTGCCCGCGACGCCCAAGATGTTTGAGTATCAGATACATGCCGACAACGATTCCATGTACAACACCCCGCCGACCTATGGCATCTACATGGCGGGGCTGGTCTTTGAGTGGGTGCTGTCCCAGGGCGGCGTGGCGGCCATGGAAGCCCGGAACCGGGAAAAGGCGGCGCTGCTCTACGATTTTCTGGATGGCTCGGAGCTCTTCTCCAGTACCGTCCAGGGCGCGGCCCGCTCGATCATGAATGTACCTTTCTTGCTGCCGTCCGATGAGCTGAACGCTCAGTTTATCGCGGAGGCCGATGCTGCCGGGCTCAAGACCCTGAAGGGGCACCGCTCGGTGGGTGGCATGCGCGCCTCGATCTACAATGCGATGCCCCGGGAGGGGGTGGTGGCGCTGGTAGACTTTATGAAGGCCTTTGAGGCCAAGGCGAAAGCCAGGGTCTGAGGCGGTATGGAATAG
>RFHL01001053.1 GCA_003696875.1 Bacteroidota bacterium
CCGCAGCTTTTATACAGTGGCTCATAGACCCAGAACCCGGGCCGGATGCCAGGTTCCAGGCGTACTGGCAACAGGAGCGCCGCTCGGCGGCGCAGATTTCCGATACGGCCCGCCTGGACCGGCTCTACGCCCAGCGGGACGAGCGGCGACAGGCCGCCCTGCCCCTGCTCGCCGCCAACCATGCCCAGAGCATCTTTTACCAGCTGGACCTCTCAGCCCTGGCTACGGATTATGCCCGTAGCAATCATCCCCTCCCGGCGGAGCCCGCCCAGGACGAGGGCGAGCCCCTTCACCTGATTCATGACCGGATGTTTCGGGCTATGGTCCTCCGCCACCGTGACCAACCGGACTGGTCCCGCTATGATGCCGAGGCTTTTGGACTGCTGCGCAAGACCCTCACGGCCCAGATTGAGCCCGTCCAGGCCCATCGCAATGTGCTGGCCGACCAGATCGTCTGGGCTCGGAGCCCGGTTCGCCTGGATCTGGCGGGAGGCTGGACCGATACGCCTCCCTATTGCTTGCTGCACGGGGGACGCGTGGTCAACCTGGCCGCCGAGCTCAACGGACAGCCCCCGATTCAGGTATATGCCAAGCCGCTGGAGCGGCCCGAGATCGTGATCCGCTCCATTGACCTCAGCTATGAGGAGCGTCTCACCACCTTTGAGGATTTGGCCAATTACGATCAGATTGGATCGGCCTTCGCGATTCCCAAAGCGGCGCTGGCCCTGGCGGGTTTGCTGCCGGCTTTTGCCCGGCAGCCGGAGACGAGTCTGGCCCGCCAACTGGAAGCCGCCGGAGGCGGAATTGAGCTGTCCTTACTGGCGGCCGTGCCCAAGGGCTCGGGCCTGGGGACGAGCAGCATCCTGGCCGCTACGGTCCTCGGGGCGCTTTCGTCCTACTACGAGCTGGGCTGGGACCTGATGGAGATCGGGCACCGAACTCTCATCCTGGAACAGTTGCTTACCAGCGGCGGGGGGTGGCAGGACCAGTACGGCGGCATCCTGCCGGGCATCAAGTACCTGGAGACGGTTCCCGGTATGGACCAGCGGCCACAGGTGCGCTGGCTGCCGGATCAGTTTTTCCGCCATCCGGACCAGCAGGCGTGCATGTTGCTGTACTATACCGGCATCACCCGTGTGGCTCACAATATCCTCGGGGAGATCGTTCGGGGGATGTTTCTCAATTCCAGCCAGCACCTGTCCCACATCCACCAGCTGTACCATCACGCTCAGCAGACCTACGAAGTCATACAGCGGGGCCAATACCGGCAGCTTGCCAGCATGGTGCGTCGCACCTGGGAGCTCAATCGGGCCCTGGACAATGGCACCAATCCGCCAGCCGTGGCGGCGATTCTGGCCCAAGTAGAAGATTGGTTGGCCGGGGCCAAGCTGCTCGGTGCTGGCGGCGGGGGCTTCTTGTTGATGATGGCCAAGGACGCGCAAGCGGCGGCCAGGGTCCGCGAGTCCCTGTGCCAGAACCCACCCAATGCGCTGGCGCGCTTTGTGGAATTCGCGATTTCCGATACCGGCCTGCAGGTAACCCGCAGCTAAGGATACAACACAGATTGCCAATCAGGCTTGGCATGGCGCCAAGCCTGGCTGTGGTATAATCTGGCACATACGGTCGGATACCCTAAGGCGTAGCGCCTTCGGGCTGTCGCCGGGGGGCGGCAGGAGCCTTCTTGCGCCGAAACGGGCTGATGAGCCAGCGGCCAATTTTTTTCTGCTTTTCCCAGAAGTACTGAAACTTCCCAAACAGAAAGGCATACCCCAGGAGCAACACCTGATAAATGGGGGTAATCAGCACGATATAGGCGATCACATAGGCGGCCGTGCCGCTCTCCAGGCCGGTCCAGGGCATGATCCAGCGGGGAAAAATAGCGGCCGTGCTACCGGTAATGGCGAATACCAGCAGGATAATGGCGTAGTCTTTTCCGGTGGGACGTTGCGTGTCACGCATCCACAATCAGCTTACCTTCTACACAATAAAGACACAGGGGCTACCTGGCAAAGGTCGGCATTTTCGGCGCAAAATCGAAATGTCACCTTTACCTGCCTGTATAACCGGAGCAGGAAGCTTTGGTTATAAAAAGCCGGAACTTTCTGCCCTGCAAGCAAACTGCCCGTCTCCGGGCAGAACCGGAGACGGGCAGACAAAGACAGAGAGAATCCTCTTACTTGACTTCGAGCAACTCTACATCAAAGACGAGGGTCTCATACGGGCCAATGTTGGGGGGAGCCCCCTGGGCTCCGTAGGCCAGGTCGTAGGGGATAAACAGGCGCCACTTGGCGCCGACTTTCATCAGCTGCAGGGCCTCGGTCCAGCCCTGAATAACCCGATTGACGGGAAACTCGACCGGCTCGCCCCGGGCGATAGAGCTGTCAAAGACCGTATCATCCAGCAGGCGGCCTTCATAATGCACCTTGACCGTACTGGTCGCGGTGGGAGAAGCGCCCGTCCCGGCGGTCATGACCTGATACTGCAAGCCGCTTTCGGTGGTGACGACCCCTTCCTTGGCTTGGTTTTCCTGGAGAAAAGCCACCCCTTTGGCCTTGGCTTCCTCGGCCCGGGCCATCATCGCCTGCTGCTGCTTCATCTGCAGATCCCGCTGGAAAGCCATGATGAGGTTACGCATTTCGTCTTCGGTCAGGGGAGCTTCGTCGCCTTCAAAGGCGTCGCGCAGGCCCTGATAGATCATATCGGTGTTCAGGGACATATCGAGTTTCCCGATCTGGGTACCCACATCCATGCCGAGGGCATAGGAGAGGCTGTCGGAATAGCTTTCGAGCTTGGGGGCCTTTTGGGCCATCATCCCTGCGGGTAGACCTAGCAGAATGGCTACCGCAATGAGGGTTAGGTTTTTCATAAAAATAGGTACGAGGTGAGAAAGAGGATGCAAGTTCCTAGTTTAAACCCGATTAACCAAATGATATTGTCAGGGCGGGAATCAGGCTTGGCGGGCCATGACGACAAACCAGGGATTGAGCAAGTTTTCCTTGTTGTAGCGAAGGGGCGTCTGCGTGTCGTGCTGCAACACCTGGCCACCGGCTTCCTCCACCACAATCTGGGCGGCGGCCGTGTCCCACTCCATGGTAGGCGCAAGGCGCGGATAGACATCGGCTTTGCCCTCGGCGATGAGGACGAGCTTGAGCGAACTGCCCATAGAGACCGTTTCCGGCGCGTCAAACTGCTGGATATAGGCCTCGACTTCGGGGCTCATGTGGGAGCGGGAGGCCACAATGCGCAGGCCCTTGGCCTGTGGGCTGAAGGTCGCCACCTGTATGGCCTCCGGCGCGGCTTCGCCGCGCTGCACCCAGGCCCCTTCCCCCCGGGCCGCCACATAGGTCACGCCCGTGACCGGCACATGTACACATCCCATCACCGGGGCCCCGGCCTCAATCAGCGCGATATTGACCGTAAACTCGCCGTTGCGCTTGACGAACTCTTTGGTGCCATCCAAAGGATCCACCATCCAAAAGCGCGGCCAAGCCGCACGCTCGGCATAGGGAATGTCCCGGCCTTCCTCCGACAAAATCGGGATTTCGGGCGTCACCGCCTGCAGGCGCTCGGCGATCAGACGGTGAGCCGCCCGGTCGGCCAGGGTGAGCGGAGAGTCATTGGCCTTCATATCCACCACCTGAAAACGGGCCTCATCATGGTAGATGGCGAGGATTTCCTCGCCCGCGGCGCGGGCGATGGCGGTCAGGGTAGGGAGAAAGTCAGCCTTGGGGATAGCCATACGTTTGAATTTGGAGGCAAAGGTAAAAAATAACCGGCGTTCTGTGGGCATCCACAAAACGCCGGTATTTGTCTCAGAGCGGGTACTAAGCCCGGGCCTCTACCCCCGCCTCTTCCTGCTCGGCCTCATAGGCGGCGAGCCAGCGCTCGGCATCAAGCGCCGCCATACAGCCGGTACCCGCGGCGGTCACGGCCTGCCGGTACACCTTGTCAGCAGCATCGCCACTCACAAATACGCCTTCGATGTTGGTGCGGCTTGAACCAGGCTGATTGATGATGTAGCCGGCCTCATCCATATCCAACTGTCCGGCAAAGATTTCTGTATTCGGCTTGTGCCCGATGGCGACGAAAAACCCTCCGACGGCAATCTCGCTTTCCTCCCCGGTCCGGTTGTTGCGGATGTGAACCTTCTCCACTTTGGGGTCACCGGAGAGGTCGTAGGCCTCGGTGTTCCAGTAGATCTTGATGTTGGGGGTATTCATGACCCGCTTTTGCATGATCTTGGAGGCGCGCATCTCATCGCGGCGCACCAACATGTGCACCGTAGAGGCCAGCTTGGACAGGTAAAGAGCCTCCTCGGCGGCGGTGTCGCCGGCACCGACGATGGCCACTTCCTGGCCTTTGAAGAAAAAGCCGTCGCAGACGGCGCAGGCGCTTACGCCTCTGTTGGCGTAGGTTTGCTCGGCTTCGATCCCCAGCCACTTGGCAGTGGCTCCGGTAGAAATAATGACCGCATCGGCGGTGTAGGTCTCGCCGCTGTCGGTGGTCAGCACCTTGGGCTGGGCCTTCAGGTCCACCTTGGTGATGAGTTCGTACTTGATCCGGGTACCGAAGCGCTCGGCCTGCTTGCGGAAGTCTTCCATCATCTCAGGCCCCATAACGGCCTCGGGATAGCCGGGATAATTCTCTACGTCGGTGGTGATCATCAACTGGCCACCTGGCTGCAAGCCACTAAACATCAAGGGCTTAAGCTCAGCTCTGGCGGCATATATCGCCGCGGTGTAACCGGCGGGGCCGGAACCAATGATGATGAGTTTTTCGTGCTTGTCGCTACCGTTGGCGCTTTGCATATCGGATATAGATTTGAAATTCGATCAAAAAGAAAAGGAGACGAGTCGCCGGGAGAAATGATTTACCCGCTAAAGCGTACGCAAAAGTACTACTTTTGATTGATACTTGCTGTCGGATGGCAGACAGAAGAGAACTGAGCGGGCGACAGGTCGCGGCATCCCGTATACGTAGCCCTACGTTTGTTTGGGTAAAACCTGTCCGCCACGGGCTTCAACACTTGATCCACACATGAAGAAGGATATTCCGATCCGGAAAGTAACCGAACTGTGCATGGCCATTGTGCCAGATGAAGATGAATCCCCAGAGGCACTTTGGCGGGTATTCATCATCAACCTGAAGGAAGAGCCGATCCGCAATGTACTCATCAGCTCCAAAGGCTACGGGGTCCGCGAAGGCGAAACGGTCCGCACCTCGGTCCTGCGCCATTTTTTCGCGGAAATCGGCCCGCGCTCTTACCATCAGGTAGAGCGAATCCAGCCGGAGGTTTTCTCCCTCAACAATGAGTACTGGGTGAGCTTTTCCTATGACGACTTCCTCTTTGATCAAAAATACACCTTCGTCGCGGGCAGCATCCACGAAGATTTCTTTACCCTGATTCCGCTCATCGGCTCCCGGGGAGTGATGCTTGGGGCCGGCGAGCCCGAATAGCCCGCGGCAGCCAGTCTCAGGCAGACTGATCGGATGTTTTCTGGGCCAGGATATGCGCCCCCCAATGCACGATCGCCTGCTCCAGATCCTTGAGCTTGAAGGGCTTGGAGATGTAGTCGCTCATACCAGCATTGAGATACTGCTCACGGACCCCGCTCATGGCATTGGCGGTCATAGCGATGATGATCGGCCGCCTGTCGGGCGGGTAGGTCTCCAGAATCCGCTGCGTCGCACTCAGCCCATCGAGCTCCGGCATCTGGATGTCCATGAAGATCAGATCATAAGCTTTTTCCTCCAGCGCATCGAGCACCTCCTGGCCATTTTCCACCAGATCAATGGAGAAGCCCATTTTCTCCAGTATGCCTTCCACCACCGTCTGGTTGACAAAGTTGTCCTCGGCCACCAGAATGTTCAGGGGGAAACGCTCGCCCAGGCTCTCATTAAAGGTCGACTGAGGCCGGACTTGCGTCTCGGCTTGTTGCTCTGCCTCCCGGTCAGCCACGGTTGATATGAAAAAGATGAAGGAGGAGCCTTTGCCGAGTTCGCTTTCCACCCAGATTTCCCCTTCCATCAGCTCCGTGAGCTTCTTGGAAATGGCCAGCCCCAGTCCCACCCCACCGAAGCGGCGGGAGACGGAGTTGTCTACCTGCTGAAAAGACTCAAAGATGGAGCGGATCTTCTCGGGGGGGATGCCGATGCCCGTGTCCTCGACCGCAAATTCGATCTTGAGCGGGGCCAGATGCGCCAGGGGACCCACCTCGGCATCATGCCGTCGCACATGGATATGGATGTGGCCCTGGGCGGTAAACTTGAGCGCATTGCTCACCAGATTCACCAGGATCTGCCGTAGCCGCGTAGGATCTGAGCGAATGTAGCTCGGCAAGTCAGGAGACAGGGTATATCCCAGATCAATCCCCTTGCCCTGGGCCGTCCCGGCAAAGAGCGACATCACCTCGTCCAGCAACTCGCTTAGGCGCAGCGACTGTATCTCCAACTCCAGCTTGCCCGCCTCGACCCGGGAATAGTCCAGAATGTCGTTGAGAATGGTCAGCAGGCTCTGGCTGGAAGTGGAAATCGTCTGGGCATACTCCCGCTGCTGTTCATTAAGCGGGGTATCCATGAGGAGGGTGGTCGTGCCGATGATGCCATTCATCGGGGTCCGGATCTCGTGGCTCATCGTCGCCAGGAAGTTGGACTTGGCGACGGATGCTTCCTCCGCCTGCTGTTTGGCCTCCTCCAAATGCTGATTGATCTTGTGCAACTGCCGGTTCTGGGTATTGATCACCTTGTTTTGAAAGGCCAGCTGGTCGTTGACTTTCTGCTTGATTTTGGTCTGGTGAAACAGGACTCCAACCAGGATGATCACCATGAGCAGGATGATGCCCCCGGCATAAATCAGGACAGTATTTCGCTCATTTTCCGCCTGGACCAGATCCAGTTGCTGCTTGTTGATTTCATACTGCTTTTCCTGCACCACCGTACGGTGGCGGGCCCGGATCTCCTCTATCTCCTTGGATTTGTCGGTACGAAAGAGGGAGTCATTCAGACCGGTAAACAGCTGATAGTACATCAGCGCATTGGGCAGGTCACCATAGCCGGTATAGATATCCGAAAGGAGCTTGTACATGGAGCGCCGGGCGGTATCAAGCTGCATCCGGGTCGAGATATCGAGTCCCCGGGTGAGGATTTCGATGGCATCTTCGTATTCCTGCAGCTGATAGTGGGCAAATCCGATCTTATAGATAGTATTGACATTGGAATCCCCCAGCACCGCTTGATTTTTTAGTGCCTCGGCATAGTGTACGAGAGCGGGATTATACTCACCTTCAGCCATATAGGTGTCGCCGATATTGCTCAGCGTGACGGCTTGCGCCTCCAGGTCTGAGAGGTCATCGCGAATGATAAGGGCCTTGTCAAAGTACTCGGTCCGGGCCTTGCGGGGACTGTCCATGGCCAGGTAGACGGTGCCCAGGAGATTGAAGACCTCGGCCCGCTCGCGCTGATTCTGAAGCGCGTCCTGGATCGCCAGCGAACGCCGTAGAAATGAGAGCGCCTGATCATAGCGCTTTTCGGCCAGGGCTACCTCGCCCAGATGGTTGAGGACCTGGCTCAAGCCCGCCGAGTCACGGCGGGCCTCCTGCAATTCCAGCACCTGACGATACCAGTTCTGCGCCTGGCTATACATCCGCTGGGCTTCAAACATGCGGCCCACCTGAGACATCGCATCCAGCATGGCTGCTGTATCCCGCTCCTGCTGCGCGAGCCCGCGCAGGTGCTGATAATAAGGAACGGCCGTCTCGTAGGCCTCCATAGCCTCACATACCTCCACCAGGTCGTTGAGGGTGGCCCGCAGCTCCACCGGCCGGCCAAACTGCTGCCGCAAGGCGTAGGCCTCCTGGTACTGCTGAAAAGCAGCGGCATAATCCCGCTGAAATTTTTGCACATTGGCGAGGTCCTCGTAGGCCTCGGCCATCAGGCGGGGGTCGCCCTGGGCCTGAGCGACCTCCAACTCCCGCTGGGCCAGGACCACCGCCAGTGCCCGGTCTCCCCGCTGAATGGCCTGATAGGTAAAGGTACTCAGCAACTCGGCTTGCTGCACAAAGGGTTTGCCGTCCAGCGCCTGTCGTATGCTATCGGGGATTTCCTGGCCCACCAGGGGCGAGAGGCCCGGCCCCAGTAGCATCAAAACCCATCCGATAACCCGGCAAGCGTAGTTCATGTTGATCATTTCCGGCAAGCACGCACCTCCTAAGATAACGGAATTTCCCCAAAGTCTGTGAAAGGAACGCAAGTTAAGCTATTTCACAAAAAGAACTGTCCACAATTGGAAATGCATCTCGCGGCGCGGCTCCGGCATTTTCCTATCTTTGCCAGCGCGTGAGGCAGGCCCGCCTCCACTTCCTATCTTCCTGCATCTCGCATGTCTCGAAATCTCTCGCCATGAATCTACCGCTTCGCCGTCGTCTGGGCATGATGTCTGAGCCAGAGCCCCGGCCCTTTCCGGCTCCGGTCTTCATCGCCGGCTGCATGCGCAGCGGGACCAGCCTGCTGGTGGACAAGCTCACCCAGCACCCGCAGTTGCTCAAGATCGGGGTAGAGCTGAATGACATCTGGACCGCCATAGGTGGGGCCAATTGCCTGGCTCCCTGTGAATACCGTACGGAAAAAGACGCCACCTTTGAGGCAGCCAACAACATGGCTGCCTACTTTGCGGAATTTATGCGGGAGGCGCGGCATCCGCGCCGGTACCTCATGCGGGCCAAAAACCGCTATCGCCAGGGGTTGGGCCGGATCGCCTATGACTGGGAACACCTGATCCCGGTCAACAAGTCCCCCCACCTGACCAACAAGCTGCGCTACGTGCACCGGCTTTTTCCCCAGGCCAGAATTCTCTTCATCGTCCGAAGCATAGAGGGGCATAGCGCCAGCATGAAAGTGCACTTTGACCGCGATTACCAGCGCGATGGCCTGGTCAACATCCTGCCGGAGGACAGCCGGGGCTGCTATACCCGGCTCACCACCCCCCCCGAACCAGCCGCCCGGGCCTACCCGGGCGACTTTTCCATCATCCCCGAGATGTGGATTCGCCTCAATGCCCTCGCCTTGCAAGACCTCCAGCACATCGACCCCGATCGGGTGCGGGTCATGGCCTACGAGGACCTCGTGCAGCGTCAGCCGGAGGTCCTCCGGTCGATTTTCGACTTTCTCGCTCTCCGCTCCGAACACGCGACCACCACCGAGCGCATTATCCACTCCGGGATGAAGGTGATCAACACCACCACCGCCGGGGACCCTATGCAAAAGTGGCGTAAAACCCTCTCTGATAGCGAAATAGCCCAGATGGAGGCCGTCATTCAGACGCACAGGGTCGGCTA
>RFHL01001054.1 GCA_003696875.1 Bacteroidota bacterium
CCGAAAGACGGCGTTTTTGTTGCCGCTGTAGGACACCCAATCGCCCGGCTCCAGCCGGTCGAGGTCCCAGGTTTGTATCGGTTCCCAATCCCCTTGCTTATAGTAAGCCAGTTCTACCTCATTGCCGTCATCCCAGGAGACTATGCGGATCTCCTGCTCTCGGTTAGCTTGGTAGGGTACTGTAAAATAGAACAGCTCCCCGGCTGAGCTGCCATTGGCCGCTGGCACCGAGCCCCCGCCATCGCGGGCATTGCCGTGAAGCGCCCCATACTGCACCGTGACGGGCTTATTGGCCTCGATCAGATAGGTCTCCCCCTTTTGCATGATGTCACGGCCATCCCGGTGGTAGACGATGATGTCTTTGCCAGGGTCGATGACCCGCTGGGCTACCAACTGTGCCGTTTGCATATTCACCACCGTGTACCCCTGCGAGGTCGTCGCCTGGGTGGAAATCTTCCGGATGGTGATCTCGGTATCCTCTTCGTAGGCAAACACATTGAGATCCCGGTTGGAGTAGGACGTCGGCGGGGAATAGATGATAAAACGCACCCCCCGGGAGGTTTTATTGGTGGCAGGCACCCAGTCGTGTTGCCAGTCGGAGTCGCAAGATTGGGAGGCAAAAACGAGTTTATCGGTGGTGATAATGAAAAAATCTCCGTCTTGCTTGGCTCCGCTTTCACCACGGTGATTGGCGTCATCATTCACCGCACCATTACGCATATAGAGCACATACGACTGCCCGGCCATGAGCATGCCGCTCACCGAGTCGTCGTTATCACCGTCCATATCGTCGTCGACGATTTCGAAGGTGGTGCTGTCATACAGCGCGGTGACGATCAGGGCCACATCCCGGCGCACCGGGTCGTTGTTGGGCGGGACAAAGATTTCGAAGTAGGTGGCGGCTTCGCCGGTGGCCCATGCAGGCAGGCATATCGAGAGCAGGGACAGGAGGAGGATCAGGCGTTTCATAACCGGTAGGTAGAAAGGGTTCGTAGCGAGAGAGAAAGAAAATTAGCCAGCGCCTGACCAAGTGGGGGGACAGAGCGTCTCCAAATCCTTCCTGTGTCAGAATTGGCGAAAAAATGCCCCAAACTCAGGGCATGGCCATAGCGGTGAGGGTGACCACGCCTGAGTAGGTCGCGGGGGCAATGCCCTGCTCCAGGAGCGAGGGCAAACCGCTCAATGCCCGCGTGGCGGGCGTCCCCAGCTCAAAGTGGATCCGGAAGGTATTGGCCGCAGCGGTGCCGGCATTGCCATTGCCCATAGGGGTGATGATCTCGGTATCCTGCCCCAGAATGGCCAGGGCCGAGGGGCTCACCACGCCCCCAAGTAGCAGATGGTCTACTCCGGCCACATGGGTCCCATTGTCGTAGAGGCGGTAGCCAAAGTTTTCCGCCGGGAGGGTATTACCCTCACCGTCGTTGAAGTCGGTTGCACTGAGGATCACCTTGAAACTCGTGCTCGCGGTGACGGTGAAGTCCGAGAAGTAGTTGTAGGGACTGGCCACGCCACCGGTGTACTCACCGGTGGTGGCGACCACAAAGTTGACCTGGCTGCCCGAGGTGATGGTCAGGTCCAGCGAGGAGGCAAAGCTCGCGGTAACCTGGATGTCATCATCGTCGCTCGTCTGAGCGACAAGCATGAGCGGCGCCAGCAGGAACCACAGGGTAAAAAGGAGAGTAGGTTTCATCGGAGAAAGGGGTCTGGAGGCTGGCTGGAAAAAAGACAGAGGCCGGATGCCCCGGTGGAGCATCCGGCCTCCATACCGGAAAATTCAATCAATGAATCATTAGGGCATCGCGCTGGCGGTCAGGGTCACCGTAGAGGTGTAGGTCGCGGGGGCGATGTTTTGCTCAAGCAGCGTAGGCAGGCCACTCACGGCGCGCACGGCGGCGGTACCGAGTTCCCACTTAATGGTGAAACGGTTGGCGGTACCTGGCCCGGCATTGCCATCACCCGTAGCCTCAACAATGGTGTTGTCGTCACCCAAAAGGGCATAGGCCGAGGGAGAGCTGGAGGCACCCAGCAGCAGGTGGTTGGTCCCTACGGTATAGGTACCGGCATCAGACACGGTGTAGCCAAAGTTGTCGGCATCCAGGATGTTGCCCGAGCCATCGTCAAAGTCAGTGGCGGTCAGTTCTACCTGGAAATCTACGCTAGAGTTCACTTCAAAGGTAGAGTTGTAGGCCACAGGATCGGCCAGACCGTTGGTGTAGTCGTCCAGAGACACCACGTTAAAGGCGATGTTTTCCCCGGCGGTGACGGTCAGGTCGATCGAGGAGGAGAAGGAGGCCGATACCTGGATGTCATCCGAGTCGTCGGTCTGCGCAAATCCTGCAGGAGCGAGGAACAGAACGAGGGAGAGGAGTAAGGCTGCTTTCAGTACTTTCATGAACGTCGGAGTTAAGAAGTGAATGATTTTCGAATGCAAGGTATGCGGTGGAAAATTCATTTCAACCGGAGAATATCCAGCGACCTAACAATCGGTGAAACTTCCCTGAAAAGCCTTCCCCACATGTAACATTTCAGGCCCTTATGTAAAAAAGCCTTGCTGCCTCGGAAGGCATCCCCGGTCATTTCCGTCTTTTCAATGAGAATTCAATTTTTATCTATTGAGGAACGCATGAAAGAAAAGGGATGCATGCTGCCTCTCCCAAACCGCCTTCAGGGGCCAAAACCCGCATATATCCTCGAAAGGGCCAAATACATAACACCGGGTTGGAAATTTCCCCACCCATTTAGACATTTGATATGAATTTTTAATCAAGCTATTATCTTCACATCGAACTTTTATGTCTATGAAAACTGTCAGCCAACTTCTTACCCTTCTCTTGGTCGCTCTCTTTGGTGTACAAAGCTATGGTCAAGGCCTCGAAGTCTCTCCCGTACGTCTGGATTTCTCTCTGGAGCCAGGTAGCAGCGAAGCCCGCACCATCACCGTCCGCAACACCTCTAATAAGCGGGCGAGCTACACCCTGAGCTCGGCCGACTGGTATCTGGACGAAGACGGAAGCGTCATCCAGGTCCCCGCCGGCGAAATTGAGCGCTCCTGCGCCGAGTGGATCTCCTTCACACCGGCTCTGATCGAACTGGAACCCAACGCTTCTCAGGAAGTGACCGTGACCATGCGGGTTCCTTCCTCCGAGCAGTCCACCAAGTGGGCCATCACCTACGTTGCCATCAAGCGCGAACAAGAAGCCCCCGCAGCCGACCGCGACCTGGCGATGGGTATCAATGTCGACCAAACGGTAGGCGTCTTTGTAACCCAGTCTCCGCGATCCAACCGCAATGCGTCTGCCCAACTCCTCGATTTTGAGGACGTGAGTGAGGCCGGTGCCGACATGCGCACCTTTGCCGTCCGCGCCAAAAACACCGGTGACAAGATTATCGACTGCAACATGTATCTCGTGGTCTCCGATCTGCAAAATGCCACCGAGCGTAAGCTTGAGCCCATCTCCTTCCGCGTCCTGCCCGACGGCGTCATTCGTCAGGAACTGAGCATGCCCAATGACCTCAAGAAAGGTTCCTACCTCGTCGCTGCCATCCTGGACTACGGTCCCAACTACCCGCTGGAAGGGGTACAAATGCAGCTCAACGTCGAATAACACTCGCACGACCTACTGTTGCCTACCTGAGGTTTTACGATGCCCCCGGACGGCCCCTGGCCCTCCGGGGGATGTTATTTTATGCCCCCGATCGAATTGATATGGTCAGGTCTGACGTGTACTTTGAGAAATAGGCCGGGCCCCTCGGCCCGCAACCTTGAGACCGTAACTGCCTCGCTCATGAAGCCCATAGTTTGGTTGGCATTGGGAATATGCCTCTCTGGCTCTTCCCTCTTCGCCCAGGAGGACGAAGAAGTCGTACACGTGGTCGCCCGTACCATGGAGACGGTACGCACCTGGTATGACAATCCCCCCGGCGAACTCAAAGAAGAATATCAGGTACGCCCCACCGCCGACGGTAAGATTCGGCATGGTTCTTATGTGATTTATTACCCCAATGGCCGCCTGTGGCAGGAGGGCCAGTACCGCGAAGGAGAACTCGACGGGGAGTGGAAGATTTATTTTAACAATGGCATCCCCAAGCAAAAGCTCAACTTTGTCAACGGGCACAAGGTGGGGACCTTCGAAACCTATTACCCCACCGGCGGCGAGCTCAAGGAAACCGGGGCCTTTCTCTTTGACCAGATTCACGGCGAGGTCCGGATCTACTACCCCAATGGCCAGCTCAAGGAACTGGCCTACTACGAAAACGGCGTCCTCCAGGGCGAGGTCCTCGGCTTCTACGAGGATGGCCGCACCCTGCAAAAGGTCTACTATGTCGACGGCAAGATCGACGGCCCCTGGGAGCGCTACTACGCCAATGGCCACATCAAGGAGCGCTCGTACAAGAAAGGCGACATCTACGATGGCCGCTTCATCGGCTACTACAAGGATTACGAAGACGGCGCCAAACACAAAGTCTGCTATTACGAAAATGGCGTCCTCCAGGGCGAATACCGCGGCTACTATCCCGATGGCACCCTCAGCCTGCAATGCACCTACGTAGATGGCGAGATCCAGGGCCTCTATGAGGAGTTTCACCCCAACGGCCACATCTACCAGCGTGGGGAGTACGAAGACGGTGAAAAAGTCGGCATCTGGGAGACCTTCTACCCGGATGGGCAGCTCTATACCCACGGCGCCTTTCAGGACCGGCAGTTTGTGGGCGAATGGACCATCTATCACCCCAACGGCGCCCGCAAGCAGGTCGGCAGCTATGACCATGGCCTCGCTACCGGTCTCTGGCAATTCTACTACGAATCAGGTTCCCTCAAAAAGGAAGGGACCTACGAAAACGACCTGGCCACCGGCCTCTGGAAGCAGTACTACGAAGATGGCAGCCTGATGATGGAAGCGGAGTACCAGGCCGGAAAACTTCACGGCATCAAACGGGCCTACCACCCGGACGGCACCCTCGCCTATGAGGAAACCTACCAGGAAGGCACCCTGGTCAAGCGGGTGCCCGAAGAGGCCCCCGTCATCGGCCCCCTGCCCAAAGGC
>RFHL01001055.1 GCA_003696875.1 Bacteroidota bacterium
CCAGGATGTAGAGGATGCCGAAGTAGAGCACCCAGCGCTCCGCCAGGCGGCTGACGATCTCGCTTGGCGGAAGAAACGAGGCGATGGCCAGAAGCGATTTCGGCAGCCAGTTCTCGGCCACCAGGACGAAGGCGACGCCGATGATGCTGCCGTACAGGGTGCCCAGCCCTCCGATCAGGGCCATGAGAAGAATCGTCACCATGGTGTGGATGCCCAGCACCGATTCCGGGTTGACGTAGCGCAGCCACATGGCGAACAGCAGCCCGGAAAGTGCCGCCAGGCAGGAGCCGAAGGTGATGGCCAGGGTCTGGTAGCGAAAGGTCTTGTAGCCCAAGGCCACGACCCGGGTCTCGTTTTCGCGGATGCCTTCGAGCACGCGACCCACCGGCGAGTTGACGAAACGCACCAGACCGGCGAAGAGCAGCACGGTGGCCGCCAGGATCAGGTAATAGGTCAGGAGCCTGCCGTTCAGGGCCACTCCGAAAAGCGTGCCTCCCGTCCATTCCACGTGGAAGATACCGGGCAGGGCGAAGGAGATGCCGTCATCTCCCATGGTGAAATCGGACCATTGGACACTCAGGATCTGGACGAATTCGGCCAGGGCCAGGGTGACCATGGCGAAAAAGAGGGCCTTGACCCGAAGCGAAAAGAAGGAGATCAGGATGGCCAGAAGGGCGCTGATCCCGGCGGCGCCGATCGGAGCCAGCAGCAGGTGGGTCCAGTGGGCGCTGCCTGCGTGATGGACGATGAGAGCCAGCGTGTAGGCGCCGAGCCCGAAGAACATGCCGTGGGCCAGCGAGAGGATGCCGGTGTAGCCCAGCACCAGGTCGAAGGAGGCCACCGCCAGGGTGAAGATCATCACCTTGGCGGCCACATCCATCACCCGAAAAGAGGGCAGGATCACGGGCACGAGGGCCAGGACCAGAACCGGCAGCGCCTGCAGCAAGGAGGTCATGTGCAGCCGGCGGCCTCGTCGCAGCCGTTGAAAGGGCTCTCCTCGAACCTGATTCCTTTCGCCACGGATGCTTTCCAACCTCATCGAGTCCTTCCTTTAGTGTTGATCAATCCTGGCCCAGGAGGCCCTTGGGGCGCAGGAGCAAGATGATGGCCATGATGAGAAAGTTGACTCCGAGGGCCAGCTTGGGCATGAGAAAGGCCACGTAATTGAAGGCCAAGCCCACCATGATGGCGCCCAGGAAGCTGCCGGCGACCGATCCCATGCCGCCGATGATGACCACCATCAGGGCGAAGATGAAGTAGTCGTCCCCCATGGCCGGATGGATGGACTCCTTGAAGATCGCCATCATGATTCCGCCGGCTGCGGCCAGGGCCGCTCCCGCCATGAACACGCCGGTGAAGATGCGTGAGATGTTGTAGCCGGAGGCCTGAACGATCTCCCGGTTCTCCACCCCGGCCCGGACGATGATGCCCAGCTTGGTCTTTTTGAGCACCAGCTGCACCAGGGCGAACACGGCGATGCCGACGACGATGGCCACCACCCGGAATTTGTTGATGATCACGTCGAACAGATCGTAGCTTCCCTGGAAGGTCATGGGCACCAGGACCACCTCGTCGTTCAGGCCCCAGATGATCTTGATCAGCTCGACCATCACGAAGGAGGCGCCCATGGTGATCAGGATCTGCTTGAGGTGATCGCCATAGACGCGGCGGATGATGATCTTTTCCACCAGCAGGCCCAGCAACCCTCCGATCACCATGGCGGCCGCCAGGGCCGCGGCCAGGCTGGCGATGTTTTGACCCAAGCTGCCGTATTCCACCCAGCCGAGGGCATCCAGCCGGTTCAGGACGGAAAACCCGACGTAGGCGCCGAAGGCGAAAAAACTGCCGTGGGCCATGTTGAGCACATCCATGAGACCGAAGATCAGGGTGAGGCCCACCGCGATGAGAAAGATGAGCATTCCCATGGCCAGCCCGGCCACCGTAAGCACCAGATAGGTGGTGGTGTCGATCCAGATGAGAGGAAGAAACC
>RFHL01001056.1 GCA_003696875.1 Bacteroidota bacterium
GAAGGCTCCGGCTTCATCAACCAGCAAGACGGCGGTGAAGGCTCCGGCTTCATCAACCAGCAAGACGGGGGAGATGGGTCCGGCTTCATCAACCAGCAAGACGGGGGGGAAGGGTCATTGACCAGTCAATCTGGCCTGACGCTCTCTGAGGGGCCGGGCAGTGGCGACGTGTTGCAGGAAAAATCCGGCGGCGGCAAGTCGGCCCGGCACAATCTGGGCCCGGGCGACGTGCTGGACCTCAATGGCAAAACCTACACCATCACCCGCATCCTCTCTCAGTCCTCGGGTGAGGCGGTGATCTACATGGTGCTGCCGCCCGATGGCGGCGCCGAGTGTGTGCTCAAGCTCTACTTTGAGCAGCATGACCCCAGCCGCGAGCCCAATGCCGAGGCCCTCACCCGCATCAAGGGCATCAAGGATGAAGACATCCTGGAGCTGCTGGATTTCGGGACCGGCGACCGCAAGGTCAAGGACAAAGGCAAGGCCTATTGCTACGAACTGTCGGCCTTTGCCCGGGGCGGTACCCTGCTGGATGTGCCCGACCTCAAGGCCAAATACACCCCTGACTTCCTGACGGAGCGGGTGGTGCCCGAGATCTTTCGCGGCCTGCAGATCCTGCACGGCAAGCGCATCTACCACGGCGACATCAAGCCGCGCAACATCTTCTACCTCGACGAGGCACAGTCCGACCTTGTGATCGGCGACTACGGCTCGGCCAAGACCTTTGACATGAAGGCCAAGGACAACCTGTCGGCCTTCTCCACCGTGATCGGGACCAACTACTACCTGGCGCCGGAGCAAAGCAAGGGCATCGTTTCGGAAAAAAACGACTACTACTCCTTTGGGGTGGTGCTACTACACCTGCTCTATCCCGAGCACTATGGCCGCAACGATGACCCCCGGCGGGTGGATTTTGAAAAATACCGCCGCTTCACCACCCGGCAGTATAGCGGCAAGCCCGTGGTGGACTTCAACCCGGCCTACGGCCGGCTCAATGATCTGATCGCGGGGCTCACCCTGGTGGACCACCAGCGCCGCTGGGGCGGGCAGGAGGTGGCCCGCTGGCTCAAGGGGCAGCGCGTGCCGGTCCAG
Source organism: Bacteroidota bacterium (assembly GCA_003696875.1). Taxonomy (GTDB): domain Bacteria; phylum Bacteroidota; class Bacteroidia; order J057; family J057; genus RFHL01. The sequence goes on from RFHL01001056.1 coordinate 1,093, forward strand.
TATGCCGGCCTCGACATCAAGCCCATCAAGACGGGCTATGGCGACATCTACACGCAGGAGGACCTCGTGCAGTTTATCGAGACGCAGCCCAACCGCTGGTACGGCAGCCTCATCAGCGATCGCCACGGCTTCGACGCCCTCATGGACTGGTACATCTCCCTCACCGACCTCAACCGCAAGCGGGCCTTTGAGGGGATGCTACTGTACTACAAGGACGAAGGGGCCGAGTATGTGCGCGAAGCCATCCTGCGCTATTTCGATCCGGCCCGCCCCCTGATGGTGGGCGACGACCGCTTCCACTTCTACCAGTCCGACGACCTGCGGGCCGAGATCCGGGGATTCTGGGCCCGGCTGGACCAGGCCTGGCGGCGGACAGAGGTCGAGATCAAGACTTTCCGCTACGCCCTCTTCGTCTTCGAATTTGCCCTGCAGCAGGCCGCGCAGGCCGGCGATGCCGACACGCAGACCCTCGTCAGGCGGGTGCTCGACACCACCGCCAAGGTGCTGCGCAC
>RFHL01001057.1 GCA_003696875.1 Bacteroidota bacterium
GCCCAGAGCTGGGCCGGGGAGTATCCGGGGCGGCTGGGTTTTGTAGTCGGGGCTACGCAGGCCTCGGCCCTGACCCATATCCGCGAGGCCGCGCCCGATGCCTTGCTGCTCGTGCCGGGCGTGGGCGCCCAGGGGGGCGACCTCCACAGCGTGTGCCGCTATGGCCGCACCGGCACCGGTGACCTCCTTATCAATGCCAGCCGCAGCATTCTCTACGCCAGCAACACCCCCGATTTTGATCTCGCTGCGGCCCGGGTGGCCCGCGAGATGCAGACCGACATGGCCACCTATTTTTTGTAATTTCCGAATGTAAGGCCGCGTTATCATACGTCTTTGCTCCGGAAGAGGCGATGTTTCTTCCCTTTAGAAGCCCCTAGGTATCATTTGTTACTGGCTGCGCCGCCGGCACTTCCTGTGCCCGGCCAGCCGAGGAATTCCCAACGCTGCGTCCATTGCTTTTTTCCGTCATCATCCGATTCCTGGGTAAGGGGCGAACCCCCGATGCTCTGGCCCAAGCGCCCGATCAGGAGCTGGTCCGGCTCTATCAACGCACCCAAGACCTGCGGGCGGTCTCGGTTCTGCTCGACCGCTATGCCGATGTCATTGCCGGTATCGCAATGCGACAGTTGCGTGACGAAGAGGCTGTACGGGATTTTGCCGGCGACCTATACCTCAAGCTCACCGACAAATTGCTGAATACCGAGGTGGTACACGTCAAAAGTTGGCTGCTCACCACCGTCAACAATGCCCTCACTGACTTGGGCCGCAAGGCGCGGGTGCGCCGGGAATACCGGGAGCGGGTGCGGGCCACCAGTCCCGTGGGAACGGAGGTGCCTTCGGGCATGCCCCTCGACCAGCACTATCTGACCGGAGCGCTCCACACGCTCTCTGAGCGCGAGCAGCGCTGCGTCCAATACATTTATTTCCAGGATCTCTCCTATCAGGAGATCATGGAACTCGAAGGCTGGACCTTCAACCAGGTCCGCGGTATGCGCGACCGCGCCATGAAAAAGCTGCGCCAGGCCCTGGGCCCGGAGTTCCAGCAGTACTTCCAGGAAGACTAACATTTACCCAGACAAATCTGGTTTCATTTCTACCATTGCCTGCTTTCTCCCTCCACGCTTGTCCGCCTATCTATTTTTCGTGCGGACTTCTATCCCCCGAGACGACATCATGAAGGATCTTGCCCATACCCCCCCCACTGTTGAGCTGCTGCTGGATTATCTGGAAGGTAGACTGAGTGCAGACGAAGCGCGCTGGGTTTCCCAACAGGTGGAAAGTGAACCCTTTTATCAGGAGGCACTCCAGGGCCTGAAACAGGCCCTGGCCGAAGACCCTGACCACGCCCGCTCGCGGGCGCAGCGCTACCGCGACCTCATGCGCCAGCGCTTTCAGGAGGGAGCGTCGGCCGCCTCTGCTTCTACAAACTGGTGGCAAGCGCGCGGCTGGCAGATCGCTGCTGCCATTCTGCTGCTGCTCCTGCCGGCCCTCTACTTCCTGCAGCGGCCGCCGCTGGAGGAGCGGCTGGCCCAGCAGCATCTGCGTCCCTATCAGGCCAGCAGCCTGCGGGGTGGCACCGAAGCCAGCACCGCCGAGACCTACATAGCCGCCCTGCTGGCCTACCAGCAGGAGGCCTATGCCGATGCCATTGCCCAATTCGAGACCTTTCTCGCCCATCCCGAAGCAGCCGAAGGCCTGCGGCAGCCGGCCCAGCTCCACCTGGGCATCAGCTACCTGCTCAATGGTCAGGCCCGCGAGGCGGTCGATCCGTTGAGCCGGGTACTTGGCCAAAACGACCCCCGCTACAACGACGATGCCCGCTGGTACCTGGCCTGGGCCTACCTCCAGAGTGACCGGGATACCGAGGCCCTGGAGCTCTTCTCGCTCCTCGCCCAGAAACCCAATCCCCATCGGGAGGCTGCACAAGAGGTATGGGAGGCCCTGCGGGCAGATGGGTAGCCGGTTCAGCTCAAAATATCCCGCACCACATGGCCATGCACATCGGTCAGCCGGAAGCGACGCCCCTGATGCTTGAAAGTCAGCCGTTTATGGTCGATGCCCATCAGGTGTAGCAGGGTGGCGTGAAAGTCGTGGACATGCACCGGGTTTTCGGTGATGTTGTAGCTGAAGTCGTCGGTGGCTCCGTAGGTAAAGCCGGGCTTTACCCCCGCCCCCGCCATCCAGATGGTGAAGCAGCGGGGGTGGTGGTCCCGGCCGTAGTCCTGGTCTGTCAGTTTCCCTTGGGAGTAAACCGTTCGGCCAAACTTCCCGCCCCAGACGACCAGGGTATCCTCCAGCAGGCCATTTCATACTGGGCGATCCGGGCGTTGACTTCTGGATTGCCATAGGTTGAGTTCTGGAGTTCATTTAGCTGGGCTCGTAGGTCGCCCCGCCGCTCATGGCCACAGCCCGGCGGGCTGGTAGGGGCGCACGCTTTCCCCGCCGATCTTGGGGAATAGCAAGCCACTGGCCTGCAGGGCGGCGTCGCGTAGCATCTCGCTGCTCAGGCGGCGTTGGGGGCCGCGGGCCAGGAGGAGGTTGTCCGGATCGCGGGCCCGGAGGGCCTCGTCAGCCACAGAGGTCTGCTGGTAGGTGGCCGACCTCACAATCAGCTTGCTGAGGGCCTTTACGTCCCAGCCTTCCTCCCGGAACCAGACCGCCAGCCAATCCAGCAGCTCGGGATGGCTGGGCAGCGCCCCTTGGTTGCCAAAGTCCTCGGGCGTACGCACCAACCCCTGGCCGAAGAAGCGTTGCCAGTAGCGATTTGCCGTGACGCGGGCAGTGAGGGGATGCTCTTCGTGCAACAACCATTGGGCCAGCCCCAGGCGATCCGAGCGGAGATCCTCCGGCCAGGGAAGCACGCTGGCTGGCACCCCCGCGCTGACCGCCTCGGCATGGGCATCGTATTGCCCTCGCTCCAGGACGAAGGTCGGCCGGGGCTCGGCCATCTCTTTCATCACCATCACCTCCGGAATCGCGTCCATGCTGTCGGCCCGGGCCTGTCGCAGGGCCTGGAGCGCGTCCAGTTGGGATCGGTGGGCCGTTTCGTGGTGGGACAGGTAGTAGGCAAAGAGGGCTGCCTTTTCCGCCGGGTCCAGGTCGCCCGGGGCTTTTTGACTGAGCTGGGCAATGGCTTCCGGCTGGGCGATCTGCTGCACCTCCAGCGGCGTCAGTTCCCGCTCAAAGAGCAGTACCTCATCCACCACGGCCCCTTTGAGCCCCTGCCCGCGCCAGCGCGCGCCGATCTGCACGCCTACCTTGCGGGCGTCCCGACGACTCTTCCCAAAGAGTAATGTCCTTGTACAGGTTGTCCACTGTCACTTCTTGGGGCTGCTCCTGCCCATTGACGTAGAGGCGGTAGCCCGAAGCCTGGCTGGAGCCATCATAGGTAACGGTCAGCTGGACCCACTCATCGCGGGGGATATCCGGGGCATAGGCAATGATGGCGTTGTCGGGGGCGGTGTGAGCCATGAGCAACTCCAGCCGATGGTCTTTGAGGGCAAGGTGAAAGCCGCGAAAATTGAATAGGGCGGCACCATCGCCCTGGAGGAAGATGACTCCTCCTGCCAAATCGGCCGGGACTTTGACCTGAATTCCGATGGAGAAGGGATCGGATCGGGAAAAATTTCCCAAACCCGCACATTCGAACCAGGCATCTCCGTCCAGCTGGAGTCCTTCCCCGGTATGGCCGGAGGCAAAAACCGGCTCCTCATGCTTGGAGCCCTGTCGCTTCATCTTCCCCGTTTGGGCGCGATTAAGCGGATTGGCGAGGCTGTTTCCATCGAAGGTAAAGCGGCCAATGGCCTCAGAAGGTCTGGCCTGGCGGCCCAGTTTCTTATATTCTCCCTTACTCAACCATCGCTCGAAAGCAGGTTGGGCGCGGGCTTTCAGGCTGTCTAGCTCCGCCAGCTTCTCTTCTTCCTGCCGCGCCAGCATCGCCAGCAGGGCATCCTGCTGCTCGGTGGTCCACAACATCGTCGGCACGGGCATGGCATCGTCCCAGGAGATTTGCCCCGCTTCGTTGACTTGGTTGAAGAAGGCGGAGAGCTGGTAATAGTCTTTTTGGGAAATGGGATCGTACTTGGGGTCGTGGCAGCGGGCGCAGCCCAGCGTCAGGCCCATGAAGGCCGTGCCGGTGGTATTCACCCGATCCAGCACATATTCCACCCGAAACTCTTCCTCAATGATGCCCCCTTCCATGTTTTGCGGGTGCAGGCGGTTAAAGGCCGTGGCCAGGCGCTGCTCCTTGGTCGGCTGGGGCAGAAGATCGCCCGCCAACTGCCAGGTGAGAAACTGGTCATAGGGCCGGTTTTGATTGAAGGCCGAAATGACCCAGTCCCGCCAGGGACTCATGTCCCGGTAGCGGTCCACGCTATAGCCGTGGGTGTCGGCAAAGCGCGCCACATCCAGCCAGGCCGTCGCCATCTGCTCGCCGTAGTGCGGCGAGGCCAGCAAGGCATCTACCTGTTTTTCGTAGGCCTCGGCGGAGGGATCGGCCAGAAAGGCCGCCAGGCTTTCCGGGTTGGGGGAGGCCGGTCAAGTCGAGCGAGACCCGCCGCAAGAGGCGGGCCTTATCGGCGGCGGGAGACGGGCGCAGGCCCTCTCTTTCCAGCCGTTGCGCCACAAAGTGGTCGATGGGATTCACGGCCCAGTCCGGCGTTGCGATGTCGGGGACGGGAGGCTGTTCGGGTCTGATGAAGGCCCAATGGGGCTGATAGACGGCCCCCGTTTCGATCCACTTAATGAGGACGGCTTTTTCGTAGGGCGAAAGGGTCAGGTGGGACTCGGGTGGAGGCATAACCTCGCCGGGATCGGTGGCGAGCAGGCGCTGAACCGCCTGGCTTTGGCGCAGCTTACCCGGCCGGATGGCGTAGGTTCCCGGGCTTTCCGGCAGCTCAGCGTAGGCGGCTGCGGCGGTATGCAGCTGCAGACCGGCCTTGATTTTGGCTTCGTCCGGACCGTGGCACGCATAGCATTTGTCGGAGAGAATAAGCTTGACGTGCTGGTTGAAGTCCAGCGAGGCGGGCAGGGCCTCATAGGCAGCGGCGACCTCCTCGGGCAGACTGGGCCCGCAGGCCCAGAGCAGGCAGGTCCACAGCAGGCCATACAGCATGAAGGTTGGCTGTCGCATCCGTCGTCGGGGCGGGAGCGGGAGAAAGCGGGGACGATCTGGGAAAAAGAGCCAGAAATGCCTCCGCATCTACCCTTTTTCCCTTAGGAAATGAAAGATACACGGCCCGGCGGGCCGAGGCAAATTTCAGCCCCAGCGGTTTCTCCGGCTGGGCTTTGCCTCAATTTTTTGTAAGTTGGTAGAACTGTCTGAACGCTAGTTTTCCAAGCCTTTTTCCTATGAAACTCGGATTCGTCTCTGCCATCCTGCCGGAACTTTCCCTGGCCGAAGTGCTGCAAATCGCCGCCGAAATCGGCTACGATTGTGTCGAAGTCATGTGCTGGCCCGTCGGCAAGGCCGAGCGGCGCTACGCCGGGGTTACGCATATTGATGTGACCCATTTCACCCGGGATCAGGCCGCCGAGATTCAGGCACTCATGCGCGACACCGGCGTTTCCATCAGCGGGCTGGGCTACTATCCCAATCCGCTCTGCCCCGACCCTGCTGAGGGCGATGTCTACATAGAACATATTCGCAAGGTGATCCGGGCGGCCGCCACCCTGGAAATCGGCC
>RFHL01001058.1 GCA_003696875.1 Bacteroidota bacterium
ATATTCACCATGCTCTGGGGCTCCATGTACAGGTATGGGTCGTATGTGACATTCATTGTGCTCACATACACATGCTCCGCCGGCGGGTAGGTGGACAGCAAGCTCTGTGACGCCCAGGCCGGTTTCGAATCGCTGCTCACCGCCCTTCCGGCAGCCTTGGCAGGTGCCAATCTGATCTACGGCAGCGGCATGGTGGACAGCGGCATGGCTCTGGACTACGGGAAGCTGTTGATCGATGACGAGATCAACCGGACCATATCGGTCGTGGTCAAGGGCTTCGAGGTGAACGAGGAGACCCTGTCCGTGAAGCTCATCGAGGAGGTGGGCGCGAGCGGCAACTACCTCACGCACCCGAGCACCTTTGCCCATTACCAGGATCTCATGTCGCCCGCCCTGATGAGCCGTGAGTCCTATGAGAAGTGGACCGCCAAGGGAGGGACCAGCCTGCACCAGAGAGCCCTGGAAAGGGCCCGCAGTGTGGTTGAAAACCATCGGCCCACTCCGATCAGCGCTCAGGCCCAAAAGGAGATCGATGAGATCATCCGGGAGACCGAGAAGGAGCTTGGCGTCGTCCGAGCGTAAGTGTTCCAGCCAACATGAGGAAGACGAAAATGCAAGAAGTCGTAACGAGTCTAGGGGACGGCGATCGAATCCGGCTCACCGTAGACGAGCTGCGCAAGGACATCGTCGAGGGGACCGAAGATGCCGCCCGCAGAGGCAAGATCGACCCGCTCAGTCCGGCCGAGATCGACCATTTGGTGGACATTTTCCGCCAGCCGGGAAAGACGGTCTCCGTGGAACCGGGCAAGGAGGTCATCGTCAGTGACGACGGCGCGGGGCTCATGGCCAGTTGGGGCCGGCCCAGCGCCGGACATGCCATTCCCATCAGCGATCACCAGAGCATTCTCATGTACGAACGGGTCTACTGCGGGGATACCTGCGGTCTGGGTTTTCCCGACTACAGCTACAAGCCGGTGAAATCCGCCATCGGCTACGCCCGTTCCCACTACAAGACCATTTCCA
>RFHL01000091.1 GCA_003696875.1 Bacteroidota bacterium
ACCCCGGCCAGCTTGGCGCTATTATCCATCATGTAGTGCAGATGGGGCAGGCAGGTGCCGGTGATGTTGAACCTCTTGTGCATGGGGTAAAGATACGGAAAATGTGGCTTTAGGCCTCGCTGCTAGGGGCTCAGAACAGCCCTTTTTGGTTGATCAGCGCCAGGAAGGCCTCTTTTTGCCCCTTGCTGATCGGCAGGGCGGCCTCGCCGAGATAGACAGTATTGCCCACGATGCTCTCGATGTGCTGGAGGTTGACGATGTAGCTGCGGTGGATGCGGGCAAAACAGGCAGGGGGGAGGGCGTCCATCAGCCGGCTGAGCGCTTGTAACACGATGAGTTGATCGTGGAGGGTATGGACACGCACATACTCCCGCAGCCCCTCAATATACCGGATGCTCTCGTAGGGTACCTGTACCAGCCGTTGATCGGTCTTGAGAAAGAGCGATTGGGGGGCCGCAACCGCTGGCGGGGAAATGGGGTCTCGCGGGGCAGAGGCCTGCCCAAGGCGGTCCATGGCCCGGCTCATGGCCCGGAAAAAGCGCTCAAATACGATCGGCTTGAGCAGGTAGTCGACCACGTCGAGGTCATAGCTGTCCACGGCATACTCGGCGTAGGCGGTGGTCAGAATGGTGGCTGGCCGCGGCTGTAGGGTCCGCAAAAACTCCAGGCCCGTGAGGTCGGGCATTTGGATGTCGAGCAGCAGGATATCCACCCGTTGCTGCCGCAGCACCACCTGTGCTTCCAGGGCGGTGGCGCATAGTCCCACCACCTCCACCTGCGGCAGCTTGGTGGCATGCTCGCTCAGCAGCTTGCGCGCGAGGGGTTCATCATCGACGATCAGGACATGAAACATGGACTCAGATCATTGGCATTCACAACTTCTTACGACGGGCCCCATCTGGCTGTAACACTGGCGAAGGAGGGAACGCTTCGGGTGCCTCCAGCTCAATCTCCAGATCGACCCGGAACTCGCCCTCGGCCCGGATGATCTCCAGGTGGTGCCGGTCAGGGTAATTGAGCAGGAGCTGCCTCCGGGCATTTTCCAGGCCGATGCCCCCCGAACTTGCCGCGCCTGTCCCCCGGGTAGTGTTGGCCACGGATACCCGCAACTGGCGGCCTTCCACCACCACGCTCAGGGCGATCCACCCCTTGGGGTTAGTGGCGAGGTCGCCGTGTTTGAAACTATTTTCGAGGAAGGTGATCAGCAGGAGCGGGGCCACCCAGTGCTGGTTTTTGACCCCCTCGGTATAAAAATCGACATTGGTCTCGGCATCGTACTGGAGCTGTTGCAGCTCGATGTAGCTGCACAGCAGGTCCAGCTCTCGTTGCAGCTTGACCCGGGTGGTGCGGCTGTCGTAGATGAGGTAGCGCATCAGCTCGGAGAGCTTGGCCACCATCTGCGGGGCACGGGGATCTTGGGTGAGGGTGAGGGCGTAGAGGTTGTTGAGGGTGTTGAAGAGAAAATGCGGATTGACCTGGGCGCGGAGAAAGCGCAACTCTGAGCGCAATTGCTCATTCTGTAACTGCACCTGCTGCTGGCTGACCTGAAACCAGCCCTCGACGAATTTGAAAAGGGTGGACGCCATCAGCAGGATGCCCGACAGGGCCAGGGACAGCGGCCAACGCTCCGCAAACAATTGGCTTTCTTGCAGGGCATACGCTCCCACCATCCAACGCAGGCCCTGGGCGGTGCCCAGCAGCCAAATGATGGCCAGGCCATAGCGGAGGTACTGCCGCCGGGCCAGGTAGCGCGGGATCAGCCAGAAGTAGTTGAGGTACACGGCCCCCATCATGATGGGCACATGAGCCGCGACAAACCAAAATGGCCCTACGGGGCTCCGCTGAGCGGGCTCGGCGTGGTAGGCCAAGAGGCACCACAGCAGCCAGAAGGTCGCCTGCACCCCCCAGAGAAAGTACCGGAAGTTGTGCGGCGTCAGGGCAAAGCCCATGATGCGGGGCGGGGCGGTATCGGTCACAGGAAGGGTCACAGACACGGTCGTTGATGACGGCATAAGTTCCGGCTTTTCCGCCGCATCTCCCAATGCTTTCAACCAAGGGCCCCTACTCACCTCCGAAGTGTCGCCTGGCCTCAGCGAATCACTCGTACCCCATCCAGGGACAGTGGTTGGACAAATCGGGCCAATGGTTGAGGAATGTTGGCCCCTGACGGGCGGTCCATTTTCTTGCCGCCGGTTTCTCATCCATACCGCTATGCCTATGCTTCGCTCCCTCTGCCTCGTCTGCTGGCTGGCACTTGTCGCCCCCGCCGCCGCTCAGTCGCCCCTCACCGGCACCTGGCAACAGGAAGACGGCACGGCCCGTCTCGAAGTGGCCGCCACCGGAGCCCCTTTCCAGGGCGTCCTCGTCTGGACCCGCGACCCCCAAGCCCCTGTCAAGCCCGGCCTCCGCATCTGGCGCGACCTGCGCCCCACCCCTGCGGGTTGGCAAGGGGAGGTCTATGCGCCCAAGCGCGACGCCGTATATCCGGCCACCTTTCGCCTGCGCGACGATGGCCGGCTGGAAATGAGCGTCAAGGTAGGCCTGTTTACCCAGACCCAGGTATGGACCCGAGTCCCCTGAAGGGGCCCATCCTTTCCCCATCCCCAACATCCTCTTACCCTCACCGTCCCATGCGTTACCTACTCGGCGGCCTGTGGCTCATCCTGAGCCTGGCCTGCACCCCTTCGCTCCCCACCCCTGAGGCCATCGACCTGCGCTTCGCCACGACGCCCAGCCCCTTACCGGCAGAACTGGTCTTCCGGGAAATCGGCTTTGCCCAAGAGCTGATCAACCTCCGCGACCTCACGGTCGTGATCAGCGGCGGCGATCGGCCCCTGCCCCGGGCGGAGTGGGACCTTTTCAAGCCCCGCTTGCCCTGGACCAAAAACCTGGATCGCCACCTGCTCTTCGAAGCGACGGCTTTGCTGCGCTCACCTTCGGCCCCGGCAGACTGTGCGGGGGAAGCCTGCCTTAGCCTGGTCACCTATCAGGACTACACCTGGATTGAGCTGGCTAAGCCGCTGGCGGTGTCCTTCATCCCGGCTGGTGAAACGACCGACATGCTCAAGCCCGACCCTGGCCACCTGGTGGTCAAGACCATCGAGAAGTGCCAGGCCGTGCGTTTCAGCGGCCACATCTACCGCCTCTCCGACGGGCAGGGGAACCTGTACGCCATGCATGCCAGCGAGGCCCCCGAGCCCAGTCTTGATGTGACCCTGCCACCCGGCTGGGTGCTGGAACGAGTCGAGCTGCCGGAACCGCTCGTCATTCCGCCCTTTGGCGGGGAGGGCCACTGCTACCACAACATCCTGGGCGACCACCTCGGGCAGGGCTATCATCAGTACCAATTTGCCGGGACCACCTGGCCCGATACCCCAGCCCTATGACCATGCGCCTCTCTGTGCTCCTCGTTGCCTGGCTCAGCCTCATGGGTGTGCGTCACCTACCCGCCCAGCCCCGGGTCCTGCTCTGGCATGACGACCAGCCAGCGGCATGGGCGCTGGCCGCCCAAGTCCAGGCCGAACTCGAAGCCCTAGCCCAGGGGCGCTTTGCCCTCACCTTTGCCTACCGGACCTGGCCCCAGCCCGACAGCCTCCCGGCCAGCCTACGCATCAGTCTGGGAGCCCAGAGCAGTCAGGCGCTGATCCAGCAGGGCCACTACCCCCAACCTACCCTCATCGGGACGGTACTGGACCCGCAGGTGCAAGGCCTGCCCCTGGCGCCTGACGGTGGCTCGGGTGTGCCCAACCTCAACTATGTGCAGGCCCCGCTCGATGTGGCGGCCGACCTGGCCCGGCTGCGGGAGATACGGCCCTTCCGGCACCTGGCGATTGTGGTGGATGAAAAGCTGGCGGCGCTGGCGGGGGAAATGGCCGGCCGGCTCAGCGCCCTGGCCCAGCCGGGCGAGACCTTTACCCTGGTACCGCTCGGCGACTTGTCGCCCGGCGAGGCCCTCGCCCGCCTGCCCAGCGGTTGCGATGCGGTGTACCTGCTGCCGCTGGGCGAAACCTACCAAGGCCCGGCCCGGACCACCTTGCTCGATACCCTCAGCGGGGCCGGCCTGCCGGTCTTTGCCATGCTGGGCAGCGAATGGGTGGAAGCCGGGGCCTTGGCCAGCCGGGCGGCCCGGCAGCCGGCCCAGCAACTGGCCCGGCGCATCGCGCTCAATGCCCTCGCCATCCTCGAAGGGGCCCCCGCCGCCGACCAACCTACCCAGCTCGCCCATACGGGCGAGGACTTTGTCATCAACCTGCGGGCGGTGCGGCGCAGCGGGGTCTATCCCGGCTGGCAGGCCTTGGGCGAAGCCCGCCTGCTCCAGCTCGAACTGTCGCCCGCCGGGCCGCCCGTCCACCTGCGCGGCGTGATAGGGGAGGCCCTGGCCCAAAACCTCCGCTTTCAGATCAGCCAGCGGGAGACGGAGGCGGGCCAGCAGGAGGTGCGCCTCGCTCTGGCCGAACTGCTGCCCGAGCTTTCCCTGAATAGCAACTTCACCGCCATCGACCAGGCCCGGTCCGAGGCCTCCTTTGGGACCAATCAGCCCTACACCTGGGCGGCCAGCGCCAGCCTGGAGCAGGTACTCTTTGCCGAGCCGCTCTACGCCAACCGCCGCATCCAGCAACTAATCCAGGCCAGCCGGGTGGCCAGCCAGAACCAGACCGAACTCGATGTGGTGCTGGAGGCTACTGAGGCCTATTTCAATGTGCTGCTGGCCCGCTCCGTGGTCCGCCTGCAAAACCAAAATGTGGACCACACCCGCCTCAACCTCAGCCTGGCCCAAAATAAAGAGGCCGCCGGCTATAGCGGCGTATCGGAGGTGTACCGTTGGGAATCGCAGTTGGCCCTCAACAAGATCGACCTCAACGATGCGCAGGCCAACTTGCGCAGTGCCCGCTTTCGCCTCAACCAAGTCCTCAACCGCCCGCAAGATGCGCCTTTTGCCCTGGCTGAAGCCGAACTGGGCGACAGCCTGCTGGCCATCCTCGACCCCCGGCTTTTCACCTACCTCAGCGACCCGGGGCAACTGGACCGGCTGGGGGGCTTTATGGTGGCCGAGGGCCGGCGCAACCTGCCCGAGCTCGCCCAGATCGAGCTGAGCCTCGAAGCCCAGGCCCGGCTGCTCCAGTCGCGCCAACGGGCCTTTTACCTGCCGACCCTCGGCTTGCAGGCCCAGTCGGGTTACAACCTCTACCAAGGTGGCTATGAGCCTGGTACGCCCCCGCCTCCGCAACTGGAAGGGGTCTTGCCCGAGCCGATCACCGGGCTGACGTGGAGCGTAGGGGTGGGGCTCAATCTGCCGCTGTTTCAGGGGGGGAGCCGCTCCGCCCAGCAGCAGCAGGCCACGGTGGACCTGGCCCGGCTGCGCAGCCAGCGGCAAGACCTGCACAATCAGTTGGAACTCCGCATTCGCGGCCAATTGCAGCGGGCAGGGGCTTCCTTTGCTGAGATCGGCCTGGCCCGCAAGGCGGCCCAGGCGGCCCAGCAAAACCTGCACATCGCCCAAGAGGGCTACCGCTCGGGAATCGTGCCCATCGCCCAGCTCCTGGACGCCCAGCAGGCAGCCCTTCAGACCGATATCCGGGCCAGCAATGCTGTTTACACGTTTCTGCTAGACTTCCTCACCGTGGAGCGGGCCATCGGCTTCTACTATTTCCTAGCGCCTCCGGAGGAACAGACGGCCTTTTTTGCCCGGGTGGCGGCTTATTTCGATCCGGAAAAATAAATCCCCGACCGGGCCCAATTCGCCCCGATTATCCCCTTCTCCCGCCTCAAATCTCTCCATCGCCATGATTCATCGCTTGCTGTTGCTTTCTCTGCCCCTCCTCCTCGCGTGTGGCGGGGATGAGCCGGCTGGCCCACCGCCGGTGCGCCCTGTGCGCTACCATCAGGTCACAGTCGCCGACCTCAAAGGCTCGATCACTTTCTTAGGTGTGACCCAGGCCGGCCAAGAGGCCCAGCTCGCCTTCAAAGTCGGCGGGCTGGTGCAGCAGGTTGCCGTACAGGACGGCCAGCGGGTGCGGCGCGGCCAGTTGATCGCTGCGATCAGCCCGGAAGACTACCGCCTCCAGGTGGAGCAGGCCCAAGTGCAGGTCAAGCAAGCCGAAACGGGCTTTCAGGTGGCCCGCTCGACCTATGAGCGGGTGGCGCGCCTGTATGAAAGCAACAGCGTCTCGCTCAGCGAATATGAGCAGGCCAAAGGCAACTATGAGGCTAGCCAAGCCCAACTGGAGGCTGCCCGCAAGCAGGAACAGGCCGCCCGGAACCAGCTCAGCTACACCCGCCTCACCGCGCCCTACGATGGGGTCATCAGCAGCCTGAAGGTGGAGGCCAGCGAACTGGTCGGGGCGGGCAATCCGGTAGGGACGCTCAGCAGTGAGGGCGCGCCGCTGGTGGAGGTAGGGGTGGCCGACCGCTATGTGGACCAGTTGCGGCCAGGGCTGCCGGTGGAAATCCGGCTCTCGGCCATGCCGGAACAACGCTTCCAGGGCGAAGTCGTGGAGCTGGCCTACGGCCAGAGCCCTGCGACGACGTATCCGGTGCGGGCGCGATTTGTCGCGCCAGGGACCACGATCC
>RFHL01001059.1 GCA_003696875.1 Bacteroidota bacterium
AGCAACGGCGGGCCAATATGCAGAATCTGGATGGGGCCGCGATGGGGCGCTTTTGGCGGCTGGTGTGGGGAAAAAAAGAAGGCCAGCCCGAGTAATTTTCATTTTTTTCTGAAAGTTTCAGAAACTAACTAGGCTCTAAGGTTGTTTTTTCTGGGAGAGAGCCCGAACTTGTCCCCACGTCCGAAAGCAGCCTGCGCTCTTTCCCCTCCCACTAATTCGTGATCACACATGCAAACCGCTGATCTTCTCTCCAAAGCCCTGGACTTTGCCTTTCTGACGCAGGCAGAAGGGGTGCATCTGTACCACCACGCCAGCACCGACGAGCTGATGTATGTGGCCAACGAGATGCGTCGGATCGCCAAGCGCGATACCCTGGGTATCGTGACCTGGCAGATTGACCGCAACGTGAATACCACCAACGTTTGCGTCGCCAACTGCAAGTTTTGCAACTTCTTCGTGCCCCCCACGGAGAAATACGCTGACAAGGCCTACATCACCCACGATGAAGCCTACCAGCAAAAAGCCCGGGAAACCTTTGCCCTGGGTGGGGACCAATTCCTCCTACAAGGGGGACACCATCCCCGTCTGGGCATCGAGTTTTACGAAGAAACCTTTAGTAAGCTCAAAGGCTGGTTTCCGGAGCTCCGCCTCCATGCCCTTGGCCCGCCCGAGATTGTGCACATCTCGAAGCTCTCCGGCCTCAGCTACACCGAGACGCTGCAGCGTCTGATGGCGGCCGGCATGGACTCTATGCCAGGAGCCGGCGCCGAAATCCTCAACGACCGGGTGCGTCGCATCATCTCCAATGGAAAATGCTCCGGCCAGGAATGGCTGGACGTGATGCGCGCGGCACACAAGCTCGACCTGACCACGAGTGCCACCATGATGTTTGGCCACATCGAGACCATCGAGGAGCGCTTCGAACATCTGGTCTGGATCCGGGAGGTGCAGAGCGAAAAACCCGAAGGCGCCAATGGCTTCAAGGCCTTCATTCCCTGGCCCTACCAGGACGATGGCACCCTGCTCAACAAGGTAAAGGGCGTGCGCAACACCGTGACCGCCGACGAATACATTCGCATGATCGCGCTGAGCCGCATCATGCTCCCCAATATCGACAACATCCAGGCCTCCTGGCTTACGGTGGGTCCCGAGGTGGCCAAAGTGTGCCTGCACGCCGGCGCCAACGATCTGGGCTCCATTATGATTGAGGAAAATGTGGTTTCAGCCGCCGGGGCACCCTACCGACTGGATGCCGAGGGCATCCAAAAGGTGATTCAGGAGGCTGGCTTCACACCGCGCCTGCGCAATCAGCTCTACGATTTCCGGGAGACCCCCGAGGTGTTGCAGGGAAAAATCCTCGCCGCCTAAGCAAAAACAGTCCCTTATTCATCCAACCGGCCTGCTCCCACTTGGGAAGCAGGCCGGTTTGTATTAGGCGCTGGCTCGTCAGGCGTCGATCAGAGAGAGGATCTGGGCGGTGTGCTCCACGGCCTTTACCTTAGGCACGACATGGGTAATCATGCCTGCCTCATCGACCACGAAAGTGGTTCGCAGCAGGCCCATATAGGTCTTGCCGTACATCTTCTTCTCGCCCCAGGCCCCAAAGGCCTGGATGAGCGCCGTTTCCGGATCCGAAAGCAAGCGATACGGGAGTTTGTGCTTGGCAATGAAGTTGCGGTGCGACTTCTCCCCGTCTGGGCTTACGCCAAAGACTTCGTAGCCACGGGCCTTGAGCTCGGCATAGCCGTCGCGCAGGTTACAAGCTTCCTTGGTACAGGTGCTGGTGTTGTCTTTGGGGTAGAAAAAGAGGACGAATTTCTGACCCTTGAGGTCCGTTTTGAGGTTAAGGGGCTGGCCATCCTGGTCCTTGACCGTGATATCGGGTACCTCGCTGCCCACAGAAAGTAATTCGGTTGCCATATGATTGGTCGTTAAATTTTCCCTTAGAACCCCGGCGCCCCCCATTTGTTTCCGATGCCCGTTGCGGATGGCCGGCTGAATCCCGAACTTGGGGGCATGAAGGCACGTTCTCCCTTCTTGCTTATGGGGGCCCTCCTGCTGACGCTGGGGGCCTACACCTGGCTCCTTTATGGGACCGTACGCACCCAGTACGTGCAGCTTTGGGGGTGCTTTGGCCTGCTGTTTGCGGCTTATTTTTACCTGCTATGGCATCTGGGGTTGCTGCGGCGCCCTACCGCTCCTCCCCCCCCCGTAGCAACATGGATGCGCTGGCTGCTGCAGCCCCGGGGGCTGATCGTAACGGGCATTGCCTTCCGGCTGATGGCCCTCTTTGCTTTTCCAGAGTTGTCGGACGACTATTTCCGTTTTGTGTGGGATGGGCTGATCACCACCCATGGGGGTGAACCTTATGCCATGACCCCCGACACCTGGCTGACCTATCCGGTGGAGATGGAGGTGCATGGCCTGACCCAGGCCATCTACGACGGCCTCAATTCCAAGACCTATTTTTCCATCTACCCACCCATCCTGCAGGCCATCTTTTGGATAAGCATCAAGCTGGCGAGCCCCGCTGCGGGGCTTTATGCCCCGGTGGTGCTGATGAAGAGTAGTATTTTCCTGGCCGAAATGGCCTCCCTCTGGGTGCTTCCCCGGCTGCTACGCCACCGCGGCCTACCGGCCGCCGCAGTAGCGATCTACGCCTGGAATCCGCTGATCGTGGTCGAGCTCACCGGCAACCTCCACTTTGAGGGACTGATGATCTGCTTTCTGCTCCTGGCCATCTATGGGCTGGACCGGCAACGCCTGCTCGCCTCGGCCGGGGCTCTTGCCCTGGCGGTGGGAGTCAAGTTGCTCCCTCTCATGCTCCTGCCGCTTATGTTGCGGCGGCTGGGCTGGGGGCGCGCCATCGGCTATGGCGCACTGGTGATGGTAGGCAGCGCCCTCCTGTTGCTGCCTGTTTTTGACGATGTCGGTCATTTCCTACAGGGGCTGGACCTCTACTTCCGACGCTTTGAGTTCAATGCCAGCATCTACTACGTGGTGCGCTGGGTAGGCTATCAGGTCACCGGATGGAACATCATCCGGCAGGCCGGCCCCTGGCTGGGGGTGATTACCTTTACGGCCATCATGGCCTATAGCCTGCTGGAGCGCCGGCCCAATGTGGATAATTTGCCCCGTGGGATGGTCTGGATTTTTGCCATCTACCTCTCCATGGCCACCATCGTCCATCCCTGGTACATGTGTGCGCTCATTCCGCTCGGAGCCCTCACCCGCTACCGCTTCATGCTGGTCTGGTCAGCGCTCATCCCCCTTTCTTATTTTACTTACCGGGACAGCTCCTATACCGAAAACCTGGGGCTCGTAGCGCTGGAGTATGCCGTGGTACTCATTGTATTAATCCGGGAGCTCAGGTCTCCGGCCCCTCAAGCACAATAAACAAGCACGCGCGGCTCCCCTGAGAGGGGAAGCCGCGCGTAAAAAGGTCGCATCAGGCTATACGTCAGGCATCAGCCCAGGTGCAGGGCCTGGTATTCCGACGGGCTCTTGCCCGTCCACTTCTTGAAGGTCCGGGAGAAGACACTGATCTCCGAGAAGCCGAGGATATGGGCAATTTCGCCCTTGCTCACCCGGGGCTCTTCTTTGAGATAAGCGATGGCGAGGCTCTTTCGCACCTCATTGAGAATCTTCTGGTAGCTGGTTCCTTCCACCTTCAGTTTCATCTGCAGGGAGCGGACACTCATCGCCATGTGTTCGGCCACCACCTCGATGCCGGGGGCATCGTCACGCAACTGCCGGAGCAGGAGTTGCTTTACCCGGAAGGTATAGCTACTCGTGGCCACCTTAGGGGCCTCCAGCAAATCTTGAGCGTGTTGTTCGAAAATGTTAACTAAGCGAGGGTTGTTAGGAGCAAAGCGCGTTTTCATAACACCATTAAAATTTTCCAGCATAAACAAAGGTCAAGGCCTCCTCCCTGCCAGAGCAGAGAAGGGGAGAGGAGAAACCGAGATCCAGGAGAGGCATCCAGCTTCCAAATAACCGCATGGAAAGATTTACGCTTTTCCTACAGCGCCTGCCCCAGAACACGCGCTCCCAGAGCGTTGGCAAATCATCCACCAACCATCTCTCACCCTCCGACCTCCGCGGAGCGGCCGGAGCGGGTCACGTATACCGGAACAAGGCTTTTCTCGTTCCCCAAACTCGCATCTTGCTTTCAACTGCCGAGGCATTCCCCATGAAAGCAGGATGTACTCCGGGAAAAACAAATACCGGGCCACATTTCCTGCAAGCGCAAAAAACTTTTTTGATTGGATTTATCTCCTGCTCTAAAATCCGGCCCATATACCCCCAACTGGCAGGGAAGCCAAGCTAGCGTTTTTTTGCTGGCAAGCACGTGTCACCGAGACTCAGTCCACAGGAGAAAGCGTTGGCCCTTTCAGAAAAAAATCTCATTTTCGTACAGCGACTGTCTTCATCTCGCCGCTCATCTTCCCCCCCTTACCTTTGCCATAAAAGCTCGCAACAACGCTCTCTGCATGGCTATCCAAAAACCTTCGGACTTCACCAAATACAAGTTCAACGCCCTCAAGACATATACCTCTACCGAGTGGCTGGCCGAAAGCCGGAAGAAGTATCGTCAGGTGTTCGACCGCTCCGAAATCGCCTACATTTACGCAGAGTTTTCTTTCTACAACAAGCTGTTTGATGAGGAGGACTGGGAGGCCGAAATCAACCTCAAGGCCTACAGCCGCCCCGCAAGCCCCAAGCAGGCCCCAGAGCAAATCTGCGACATTGAGGTAAACAAGTCCGTCAGCAAGGATCTGAACATTGTCTACATCCGCGAAGGCTGGGGCATGGACAAGAAGGGCGCTTTCTGGAAGGAAGGTTCCTACTTCTGGGAGGCCTATATAGATGGAGAAATGGTCGGTACCTGCAACTTCTTTGTGTACGAAGTGGGGGCTGTGACCGCCGAAGACAATCCTTACCTCGCCGTGGATCGGGTGTATCTGTATGAAGGCAGCAATACCGACTCCCGGCGTCCGGAGGACCGGCCGTACTGCGTCGAATTTTCGCATACGGATACCCGCTTCATCTGGATCGAGTTTCACGCCATCAACCGACTTTCCAAAGATTGGAAAGCCGAGGTGATTTTCAACTTTTACAATGATGCCCGGCAGCTGAAGGGGCGTACCACTGAGCTGGTCAGCGTCACCCAGGATCAAAAGGCGATTGTCATAACATCTGGCTGGGGATCGGACCACAAGGGGACCTGGTTTGCAGACAACTACACGGTGGAAATCGTGTTTATGGACACCCTGATCGGGATTGTGCCTTTCCAGGTCGGAGAAGAAACCGTGGAAGGTGAGAGCAGCCTGCTCCTGCCCGATGACTCGGGTTCGGCTCTGGTCGGCATTCCCACCCAGGAGGAGCTGGATAACCAAAGCCTGGAGGAGGTCCTGAGCGAGCTGGATAGCATGATCGGGTTGGAGAGTATCAAAACCCGGGTGCGGGAGTATTCCCAATATCTCAAGTTCCTCAACCTGCGCAAGGAAAAGGGGTTTGACGACAACCAGCAGCTCAATCTGCACGTGATCTTTGCGGGTAACCCGGGCACGGGTAAGACCACCGTCGCCCGCATGCTGGGCAAAATCTATAAAAAGCTGGGGCTGCTCTCCAAGGGGCATGTCCACGAGGTAGACCGCTCAGATATTGTGGGCGAATACATCGGTCAAACGGCCCCCAAAGTGCGAGCTGCCATCGACAAGGCCCGGGGGGGCATCCTCTTTATCGACGAAGCCTACGCCCTTGCCCGGAGCAAGGACGATCCCAAAGACTATGGCCGGGAGGTCGTCGAGCTGCTGGTCAAGGAAATGTCGAGCCCCAAAGGCGACCTCGCCATCGTGGTGGCGGGTTACCCCAAGGAGATGGACACCTTTATGGAGTCCAATCCCGGCCTCAAGTCCCGCTTTGCCATGCGCTTTGACTTTCCCGACTACACCCCGCAAGAGTTGCAGGCCATCGCCCTTTTCGGAGCCGAAAAAGCCTCTGTTACCTTGGAGCCCAGCGCGATGGACTACCTGTCTCATCAGCTTACCGAGTCTTTCCGCTCACGCGACCGCTCCTTTGGCAATGCCCGCTACGCCCTCTCCCTCGTCAATGAAGCCAAGATGAATCTGGGCCTGCGCATCATGCGCTCGGATAACATCGACGACCTGACCAAGGAGGACCTTTCGGTCATCCGGCTGGAGGATGTTCAGGAGATTTTCGAGCCCCAAAGCCAGCAGCGGGTACGTATCCCCATCGATGAGTCTCTCCTGTCGGAGGCCCTGCACGAACTCGATACCCTGATCGGGCTACAGAGTGTGAAGACGGAAGTGCATGAGCTGGTCAAGCTGGTGCGCTTCTACAAAGAGATCGGTAAGGACGTCCTGAACCGATTTTCCCTGCATACCGTCTTTACGGGCAATCCCGGGACCGGTAAGACCACCGTCGCCCGGATCATCGGCAAAATTTACAAAGCCCTGGGCATCCTGGAGCGGGGCTCCGTCATTGAGTGTGACCGTCAGATGCTGGTTGCCGGTTACGTGGGCCAGACTGCCATCAAGACCGCCGAGATCATCGACCGCGCCCGGGGCGGCGTGCTCTTTATCGACGAGGCCTATTCCCTCTCCCAAGGCGGGCAGAAGGACTTTGGCCAGGAAGCCATCGATACTTTGCTCAAGCGCATGGAAGATCTCCGGGGCGAACTCGTCGTGATCGCAGCGGGCTACCCGGACCGCATGCGTACCTTTCTGGAGAGCAATCCCGGGCTCAAGTCCCGCTTTGATCGCAAGCTGGAATTTCCGGATTATGTGCCCGACGAGCTCTTGTCAATTGCCCTGGGCATGTTTGCCATCGAGCAGGTAAGCCTGGAGGCAGAGGCTGCTGAGCATCTGATGCGCGACTTCGAGCATCTTCATCGCTACAAGAACAAGTTTTTTGGCAATGCCCGAGCAGTCCGGAAAGTGGTGGAAAAAGCCATCAAGAACCAACACTTGCGCCTTGCCTCCCTATCGGCCGAGGCCCGTACCAAGGATATGCTGGCTCAACTGACCCTCGCCGATGTAGCTGAGTTTGAAGCTGGTAACGACAGCCTTCTGGAAGGCGGAAATCAGGGTCGGGTCGGGTTTTAGGCCTCGGCTTCGTCCGCTTCTTCCTCTGCCACCTCCTCTTCCGCTTCTTTAGAAGGTCTGAGCAGCTGCTCCCGGATGATGTTTTCGATATCCTCGCGCAACATGCGGCGCACGAGAAAGGCGCCTACCAGTCCGGCGCCGCCGATCAGCCCCAGGAAAAAGTAAAGTAGATAAGAAACCTCCAGCTTGTCATAGGGTGGATCCGGGTTGTCCAGAACCTGAATGATGGGGATATCCTGTTGGAACTGGGCCATCGCCTGCTCCTTGCTCAGGATCAGAGAGATATACATCTGAGACAGAATCTCCTGCTGCATTTGTTTTTCGCCCTGGGACAAGCGGGACTCACTGTATACCAATCCCTGATTGCGGTCTGAAAAGCGCGCCAGCGCGCGTGAGACGGCATCAAGCTCCCGCTTGATGGAGTCGGCTCGAGAAGTAAAAAATTGTACGTTCTTCCAGGCCTTCTCTGTCCGCTGCTGTTTGTAATAGGCGCGCAGCTTGGAAATATATTCCCGGCTGATGATCCCGGCCAGTTCCGGGGTATAGAAACCGATATTCATCTGGATGAAGCCCTCTGGGGTAATCTCCGTACTCATACTGCTCCGGATGCTCCGGGCCGACCAGATGACCTTTTGTTCCTTGGAGAGGGGATAGATGGTATCTGCCAGGAGGACTTTGATCCATTGTTGAAGGTTAAAAAACTGCGGTGAGCCGGCGAGTACCACATCAGCCATGAGACGTTTTTGGCCGTGATATTCGATGCTATCAGCTGTCACCGACTCAGAAATGCGGCGGCTTTCCAGCACACCCACCATCACCCCGGCTTCCCCACCTTCGGCACCTGATCCCAGGATCAGCGACAGGGCATTGTCCTGCCCGCCCCCCATGGTTTTCCCCTCAGGGTGAAACAGGGTCTTGGCAATATAGATGGTGGGCTTGCTGCTGGCATACCACAACATCAGGATGATAAACACTACCGCGCCCAAGAGCATCCAGGGCCAGCCTTTGCGCAGTTTGGTCCGGTATTCCTTGAGACGGGAAAGAATCTCGATAAGTTCCACGAGCGGATTCGTTTCAGGGGGCTATTGCCCCAGTGTGCGGTCGATGAGCAGATAGAACATCAGAACGGAGGTGACGGTCGACATGATGGAATTCAGATCAAATCGCTGTAGTCGCCCTTGTTTTTTTTCTGGCTTGGCCGCCACTTCGATGATAGCCCCTTGCTCGACGCGGGGGTAAAAGCGAAACAGGAATACCTGCTTGGGCCGCTTGACCCGCCCATCCACATAGGTTACGGTACTGTGCTTTTTCTTGGTGCGGCGGGCAAAGCCGCCGGCCAGGTTTACATAGTACTTGAAGCGCTTCTTGTTCGGGTCAAACAAAACCTGGGTATTGGGTTTCAGCACATTGCCGGTGATGCCGACCACGTCTACCCGGGGGGGTACCACCAGGGTGTCGCCTTCCAGAATGGGGGTATCAAAGCGGCCGCCCCGGCGGCGCAGGGCGCGGTCGAGCTTGAGCGAGATTTTCCCGATTTTGGGCCGGCTGATATAGGCCCCTTCCAGGTCGGCCAGCTCCGTGATGCCACCGGAGCGCGCGACCACCGAGCTGAGCCGCTCGGCGCGCCGCACCTTCACATACTCACCCGGTACCATGACCTCGCCCACCACATACACACTCTCCTGCAACTCAAAATCCGGGTTTTTCCGCACAAAGATCATATCAAAGGCATTGACCTTGATGTCTTTCAGCGTGGAATCCTTCTGCCATTGCTGAATGGTGGAAACGGTATTGACCCGCACCGGAACGGGAATGATCTCACCCATCACGGTCTCAGTTTCCACAATTCGGTAGAGCTCAATGTTTTCAAAATCGGCTTCCATTTGCACCCCTTCTGCCATATATAGCAGGTCGAGTAGGGTCATATTCGGCAGCACGTCAAAGGTGTCCGGGTTATTGACCAGGCCCTTGACGATGACGCGCCCCTGGACAAAGAAATCGCGCTCCGATCGGACCACCAATTTGTGGAAGGGGGTTACTTCCAAGGTGTCGGTCAAGGCTCCATTCTGCCAATCTTCCTCGATGGCGATACGCAGTATTTCCTCCTGCTCCGTCCCCAGGTTAAAGTTGCCACGATCCACGAGATCGATATCCCGATAGAGTTCCACCTCGTTCACATCTGCATCCTCGGTCAGGCCTCCCGCCAGGTACAGGAGGTCTTTCAGGGTCATCCCGACTTTGAGCTGAAAGCGACCCGGTCGGTTGACGGCCCCCTCAACATCTATGAATTTAGGAAAAATGAAGTCGTATTTGGAATAGACCTTGATCCGGTCAAAGGGCCGGACCAAAATGGTATCCAGATCGGTATTTTGGGACCAGTCGGGGCCCAGGGATATTCGCTGTACGATCTGCTGATCAATGCCTACCTCAAGCGGATTCCCTTCATCATCATACCCAGTCACCCCAGGTGGTAGGAGCGGCGGGTCGGCTTCGGTTTCGCCCTCCCCTTCTCCGTCCCCCTCTTCTGCGTTCTCCAATTCCCCCTCTACATCCAGAAACTCAGGCCGGGTAATGATAGAGAGCTCTACATTGTTAAGGTCAGCATCTCTAGTGGGTCCACCGACCAGGAACAGCAGGTCTCTCAGGTTCATGGTTTCGGTGGTCAGAAATACGCCGGGCTTGCGTATCTGCCCCTCTACCGAGATGAAGTTCTGATCCTGAAAATCGGACAGAGAGAAAATTAGGATACGATCAAAAGGCTGCAAAGCAAGATTGAGCGTGGTATCATCACTCACAACGACCTCCTTCAAAACCGAATCGGGGAGGGCTTCTAGGCGATCTCCCTCCGCCAAGGGGAAGATCTCCCTCAAATTGAGCGGAATATACCGGACCTCACTCGACTGGGGTACCATCCGGATCAGGTAGGCCCGCTCCCGATAGGCATCAATGCCCAGGCCACCAGCTCGGAGGACGACCTCCGACACCCGATCGCCTTCCAATAACTGATAGGTGCCGGGGTACTCAACGTTACCGGAAATGTCCACCGTATTGAATGCCCCCTTATTGACGGTGCGCAGCATCACGCGATCGCCGGACAAAAGCAGGAAGTCTTTGTTCAGGGTATCCAGTATCCCTCCCAGGTTGAAATCAATCATGACTTCCCGCTCGGTCTGACGGTCCAAGCGGGCGACTTGGGCTTTTTTGCGCAGGGCATCGTAGCGCAAGCCCCCGGCAAACGTTAGGAGGGCTTTCAGGTTCTCTTGTCCGACCAACTCATACTCCTTGGGCCGCTTGACGGGGCCCTCCACCTCCACAATCCGGCCCTGAACGGGTACGAAGATGAAGTCGTTGTTTTCCAGGAAGATGGGCTGGTTATGCCCAAAAACCAAAAACTGATACAGATCCAGTACGGCGATGGTCTGGCCTTTGCGCTTAACCTGAATATTTCGCACCGTCCCCAGATCCGTGATTCCCCTCGCGGCAAAGAGGGCATTGAAGGCCGTAGTGCTGGCTGGTACTTCATAGCTACCTGGCTGACGCACTTCGCCGACAATATTGACCCGGATGGTCCGCTGCCGGGGGACCAGGAGCACCTCGATCTGAGAGCGAGCTGATACGATGGACCGATACTTCGTCGTCAGAAGGCTACGGGCTTCGCCGTAGGTCATGCCTGCTACATAAATCTTGCCCAAATACGAGCGGATAATGGAGCCATCAGGGCTCACCAGCAGGCTCTCGGACAGTTCGCTCGGGCCATAGACCGTAATGCCAAAACGATCCCCGGGGCCTACAATGTAGTCATCGGGGGGGATACGATCCTCCGCCAACTCGAAGGGAGACTCGTCTTCCTCGTAATTATAGTTGAAGAGCTCATGCCCAAACACATTGCTCGTGGGTTCAGGCTCCAATTCCGTACCAACGCCGCCCTTAGGCTTATTGGAGAAGTCCGCCTCTTCCTCGTCCAGGACAGGGTCCTCCCCTTCCAGATCAATCTCGCTTCCGCCCTCCAGCGAGGGGCCCGGCGTAGGATAGCCGGAGGAGGGATCGGGGGTGGCGCTGGGACCGGTGGATGGGATGGGAATCTGCCCACCGGGCAGGGTGCCCGGAGGGATGACAATAGGCCCCTGAGGGTTCGACGGGTTAAACGGGAGATTCTGAGGAATCCCTTGAGGAATCGGAATACTGGGGGTTTCTCCTTGGGCCCACAAGCTAACAGGAATAAACAAGGCCCAGATGATGACGCCAAAACGCCTTCCGAAAGGGAGCAGGTGATTCATAGCATTTGTTGACAAAGCAATACAAAGCTACTAAAACCTACCGGATTACCTAGGTTGCCAATACGGTATGCTTACATGAAAAATACGGTACCCGAACCGGTACAATACCAGCCCCGTGGCCGGAACGCCCTCTTGCTGGCTCAGGAAGATACCGCCACCAGGCGCAAGATATCCTCCACGTACTCTCGATGGTTGGCAAGCCGGGGCACCTTGTGTTGACCACCCAACTTTCCTCGCTGCCGCATCCAGGCATGGAAGGTCCCCGGAGGCATGACATGTACTTTGGGGGGGCCGAGTGCCAAATCTCCCTGCCGCTTGGCCTCATAGTCGGAATTAATCGCCTTGAGCGTTTGGTCGAGGATGGCCACAAAAGCATCCAGGTGATCCGGCTCTCGTTCAAACTCGATGAGCCACTCGTGCCCTCCGCGGGTCTTACCCGCAATGAAAATGGGGGCCGCGGTGTAATTGACCACTGTTGCCTGCGTCTCCCGAGAAGCCTCGGCAATGGCCACCTCGGCATTGTCCACCATCAACTCCTCACCAAAGGCGTTGATAAAATGCTTGGTGCGGCCGGTTACCTTGAGTTTATACGGGCTGGTACTGGTAAACATCACGGTATCGCCGATCAGATACCGCCACAGTCCCGCATTGGTACTGATCACCATGGCATAGTTACGGCCCAACTCGACCTCGGCAAGGGTGTGCGTCCGGGGATGATCTCGCCCAAACTCCTCCATAGGGATAAACTCATAAAAAATCCCGTAATCCAGCAGGAGGAGCATATCCCGCTTATCCAGATCATTTTGCAAGGCAAAAAAACCCTCCGATGCATTGTAGCAGTCCAGATAGGTCATTTGCGGGAGGGGAATCAGTTCCTGAAACTGCTCCCGATACGGGTCAAAACTCACCCCTCCGTGGAGATACAACTCCAGGTTGGGCCAGAGTTCTCCTATGTGCCCCAGACCCGTGCGCTCCAGCAGCCGGTGGAGCAAGACCAGCGTCCAGGTGGGTACGCCTGCCATAGAGGTAACATCCTCAAACATCACCTCCCGAACCATCGCCTCCAGCTTAGTTTCCCAATCGGTCAGCAGGGCCACATCCTTGCTCGGTGTGCGCACCAGTTCGTAAAAGATGGGAAGGTTTTCGGTCAAGACAGCACTCACATCGCCAAAGTTGACCCCCGAAAACTGGGGATGGGGAGCATGACTGCCTCCCATAGACAAGGCTTTTCCGGTAAACAACTTGCTATTTGGTCGCTCATTGAGATAAATCGCCAGCAGATCCTGCCCGGCTTTGTAGTGGCAAAATTCCAAGGCTGCCTCCGTCACCGGGATAAATTTGCTCTTGTCGTTGGTGGTGCCAGAGGATTTGGAAAACCAGCGCACCTTTCCCGGCCAGAGGACATCGCTTTCTCCCCGAAACGCCCGGTCAATCCACGGATACAGGCTCTCATAGGGACTGATGGGAACCTGCGCCCGGAAGGTATCCATATCCTTGATTCCGGCATATCCATATGTCTTGCCCCAGGCCGTATGCTTACTCTCCGCAATCAGCCCGTGAAACAATCGCTCCTGCACCTCCTGTGGGTGGTCCATGAAGTGCTGCACCTGCTCAAGACGACGCTTGAGCACCCAGCTCGCAATGGTATGAATGACACGAAGCATTAGCGGTTCAGTTGGAAGTTTTCCCCTAGATACAGACGCCTCGCCTCTGGATTGTTGGCGAGCTCCTCGGCCGTGCCTGCCATCTTAAGTCGCCCTTCGTAGAGCAGATAGGCCCGGTCGGTAATATTCAGCGTTTCATGGACATTGTGATCGGTAATGAGGACCCCGATGTTGCGCTTGATCAGCTCGGTCACCAGGTGTTGGATTTCCTCCACGGCGATGGGGTCAATCCCGGCGAAGGGCTCATCCAGCAGGATAAAGGCCGGGTTAACGGCGAGCGCGCGGGCAATTTCGGTCCGGCGGCGCTCACCGCCGGAGAGGACCTTCCCGGGACTCTTGCGCACGTGGGTAATACTAAACTCATCCAGCAGCTGAGCCACTCGGGCCTTACGCTCCTTGTACGTCAGCGAGGTACCCATCTCCAGCACCGAGAGAAGGTTTTCCTCTACTGTAAGGCTACGAAAGACCGAGGCTTCCTGTGCCAGATAGCCGATGCCCAACTGGCCCCGCCTGTACATGGGGAGGGGCGTAATCTCCCGGTCATCCAGATAGATATGCCCGGCATTGGGCCGGATCAGCCCTACAATCATGTAAAAGGTCGTGGTTTTACCCGCTCCATTGGGGCCCAACAAACCCACGATTTCCCCCTGGCGGACCTCCAGGGAGACGTCATTGACGACAGCGCGTTGTTTGTACTTTTTTACCAGATGGGTAGCACGCAGGAGCATAGGCAATCCATACCTTAGGAAGGAAGAGCAACAGAGGACCCTTAGTAACGCTCAAAAAAATAAGGTCCGCTTTTGGCTTGATCCCTTGCCCGCATACGGCGTCAGAAAAAGCCTCACTTGGCCCGCCAAGCTCGGTTTTTCTTCCTTGTCTGCGCACAAGGTC
>RFHL01001060.1 GCA_003696875.1 Bacteroidota bacterium
GTGTCCACCTTGCCATCGATGCGGAAGAAGATGTAGCCGCTGTCCCAGCTCCAGTGCATGCTGGGGGACTGGAAGGCCAGCGGATTGCTGGCGTCGTAGGTGGAGGGGTCCAGGTGGTTGGTCACCGAGTCAATACCGACGTTGAAGCGCAGACTGGGCTTGGCTCCTGCGGTGATTTCCCCCAACTCATACATCATCTGGCCGGCCTTGACCAGCAAGTATACGTCCGGCGCATCAAAGTCGCTGGCGTCGCCCAGTTCCAGACCCGAGACATAAAACTGGATAGTGCTGAACTCCACGGCCACCCCGTTGATGGTATAGACTTGGTTCAGGGCAAAATCGGAGCTGCCCATCATCGGGTGAAAATGCATCGTCAACTCGGGCAGTATACAGATACCGCCGTCCTTGGCGTCGGCATCATAGTTCACGGCATCAGGATTGGTACAGCCCTCCTGCTTACAGCTTTGGAGGGAGAAAAGGCCCGGCAGCAGCAGGCTGAGGAAGGTCAGTTGAAGAAGGGTACGTTTCATGATGTTGGTTTTTCTAAGTAGATGGAGCCGGATGGGCTCATTGGATAAAAAAATGGCGAATGTCCATGGCCTCGTTGCCATGATGGTCCAGGGCGATGACGCGCAGTTGGTACGAGGTTGAGTCGGTCACCTCGGGGACAAAGGTTTCGGAAAAATCAGCCGCGACATCGTGATAGTGGAATAGCGCTTCCCAGGCCTGCAGGCCCGTTTTCAAATCAATCACCCGGAACGAAACCAGGTGGAGCTGGTCGTTTTCCGAGATGGTGGCCGAGATCAGAATCGTATCTCCGCGCTGGAAGGTGGCCGCGTCTTCAGGCTGGTGAATCTCAATGACGGGTGCGGCGACATCCTCGGCGGCCGGTTCGCGGCAAGCCAATAAACTGAGGAGAAACAACAAGATCAGGCCGAACCAGATGGGTTTCATGTTGTGAGGTAGGGTAGGCGAAGAGGTGAATGGAAAGGGATCAGATCAGGACGTGCAAGTAAATCGAGGCCCGGGGACCGCTGATAACGGCCCCCTCGGCATAGTGCTGCCACAAGGGGAGTTGGGCTTGGCCACCCATGATGAGGCGGCCCCGGCTGCTTTCCAGCCCGGCGAGGGCATGGAGCCCTCGACCTCCGCTTTCGGCCTGAAAAATCCCCCGGGACACATCCCGGGCGATGACATCGCCTGCGAGACCGGCATAGGGCATCAGGCTGAAGGCTCCTCGCCGTTGCCAGTAGAAGGCATAGGCCATGCCTTGCAGTTGATCCCCAAAGCGATAGGCTTCGGCATTGGTCCCATTCCACCGGCCGGATACCTGCAGGTGCAGACCCCACCGCTCGCGGCGCAACTGGTACAGCAGCAGGCCGAGCAGGTCAGTACTCCCGCTGCCCAGCTGAAACTGGGCGGGCATACCCGTTTCCCCCGGCGGCCGGAACCGGCCGGTAGGGAGCTCCACGCCCCCGCCCACCAGCAGGTGGTGGTGCCAGCGCCGCAGGCTGCTGTCAGGCGTCCGGATGAGGGAATAGCTCAGCAGTACGCTCAGGTCGCCGATCCCTTGCAGATCGCCTGCGTTTGTCGCGGCTTGCCGCGCGAGGTAGCGATAGGGAAGGGCGGCCATCAGCTGCACCCGCGGATGCGGGTACCAGCGACCCCAGGCCTCGATTTGCTGAAACTGGTCCAGCGTTTCGTAGCCCCGGTAGCGGTAGCTGAGCGATTGCCAGCGCAGGCCGGCAAAGTGGGTATGATACATGGGGAGGACGCCCAGGGTGTTCCCGGCACTGCTACAGCCGCATACGTCACAAGCTTGTGCTTGTCCCAGCCATAGCAGCAAGAGTGCCCCCCACATCAGCAGGGTTTTCATTCGCTTTCACTGATCTGATAAGAAACATGAGTATGCCAAGCCGGACACGCGCAGAGCGTGTGTAGGTGGCAGGCAGGAAGATCAGGAAAACCGTTGGGGGGGTGGGGTAGGGGGGGGCAAGCTGTCCCGCTCGTAGACACCGGCCAGCCAAAGGGCGCAGGCGGGTGTCGTACCCGACACGACCTGCGTACAGCAGGAGGTGACGGGGCGTTGCCAGACCAGCAACTCTTCAAATTTAGGCACCGGGGGGGCGGGCACGGTCGCATCCTGTGGCTGCGGATCCACCGCCTTTTCCAGCTGGGCCGCGAGATAGCATTTGCCGTCACACTTGAGCTGGGGCCGTCCCTTGTTTACACACAGGACTTCTGCGATGTAGGCCTTGTTGATCGCATACTCCACGTAAGGCAGCACCGGCCGGAAGAGCAGGAGGCTGTAGAGGAGGATGAAAGCCAGACCGGAGAAGCGACGCATAAGGAAGCTGAGCAGGGGCGAATTCGTCTACAAATATAACGAAAACGTAATGGAAATGTGGCTTCCCCCCGGATGATTTTCGTCACCAGTTGACTCAAGGCTGGGCCGCGACATCCCAGAACCAATGGAGTTCGCCATTTTGGGGTTGAATATGAGCCGCCGGATAGGCCTGGTAGCCAGGCTTTTGGCCAAAAATTTCCTGGAGTTTGGGGCGCTTGCCTGCGCCGGTGATGAGAAAAGCCACCCGCTGGGCGGCATTGATGACCGGACCGGTGAGGCTGATGCGGATCTGGCCGGAAACGGGATGGGTGGCCACCGCGCAGGGGCCGGGCGCGGTCATCAGCTCCATCTCGTGCGGGAAGATGGAGGCCGTATGTCCGTCTTCACCCATGCCCAGCCAGATCAAATCGAAGACAGGCTGACCGTCAGTTTGGGGGAGTACCGCCAGGATTTCCTGGCCATAGCGGACGGCTTCGCCGGCCGGATCGGCTTCGCCCCGCACCCGGTGGAGGTTTTCCGGGGGCAGGGGCACTTGCTCCAGCAGGGCCTCCCGGGTCATGCGGTAGTTGGAGTCGGCATCGTCGGGGGGGACGCAGCGCTCATCGCCCCACCAGAGGTGGAGGCGTTCCCAGGGCAGGTCGGCCTGGGCCCAGAGGGCAAACATCCGCTTGGGGGTACTACCCCCGCTCAGGGCCATGTGAAAGGGACCGCGGGTCTCGGCGAGGACTTCCTGCAGCCAGATAGTGGCCGCCTCGGCCACCTGGGCCGCTTTTTCAGAAAGGTGAATCTGGGACATGCATTGGTTTTGGGGCGCAAATAGCGATTTCCTGCGGCAAGGCGCAAAATCGAGGGTATGGCTAGCTACATCTTCCCCCGCTTATACGCCTTTTCCTTCATGATCTCCTTGGCCATTTTCCCAAATGCCTTGTCCCGCTTGCGCTTTTCGGCCACAGTAGCCTGAAAGTGGGCCTGCTCGCGTTTCAGACGGTGGTAGTTTTCAAACTGGGCTTCGGAAAGCTCGCCTTGGTCCAGGGCGGCGAGGACGGCGCAGCCTTTCTCATGCGTATGGCTACAGTCGGAAAAGCGGCAGTCTTCGGCCAGGGTGGTAATCTGGATGAAGGTGCTGTCCAGTCCCTCGTCGGACTCGGTGAGGCCCACCTCCCGCAGGCCCGGACTGTCGATCAGGAAGCTGCCATTGGGTAAGGCAAATAACGCTCGGTGGCTGGTGGTATGACGGCCCTTTTTGTTGCTGGTGCTCAGGGATTGGGTAGACATGCTTTCCTGCCCCAGCAGGGCATTGGTCAGGGTGGACTTCCCCACGCCCGAGGAGCCCAGGAGGCAATAGGTATGGCCGGGAACGAGGCTGGCCTGAAAATCGGAAACGCCCAATCCCGAGGTATGGCTCACCACAAAAACCGGGACGCCAGGCACGCGTTTCTGGACTTCGCCCCGGTGGGCTTCCTGCTGGGCCTCGTCAAGCAGATCGGCCTTGTTCAGGACGATCAGGGGCTGGATGTCATGCGCGTGGCACAGGGTCAGGTAACGCTCCAGACGGTTCAGGTTGAAGTCCCGGTCCAGGGCCTGCACGATGAGGGCCGCATCGACATTGGTGGCCAGGACCTGCTTTTCCCCGGAACTGCTCACTGACTGTCGTTCCAGCAGGTTCTTTCTTGGCGCGATGCCGTGAATGATGGCATGCTCCCCGTCGTAGGCCTCGACCTGAACCCAATCCCCCACCGCGGGCAGGTCGGCCCGCGTCTCGGCGGCGTAGCGCAGGTTGCCGAGCAACTCTGCCCGGTAGACCCGCGGCGGGACGCTCACTTCGTAGCGGTCCCGGTATTCGGCGATGATACGGCCTGTTTCCATGAGGGATTGGGTGGCTAGGTATGGAGGAAAAAGCCAGCATTCAAACCACGCTGGCCAGCTATTGTATGCAAAACGCGGATTTGATCTCCCGGGTTTCCCTGGCGTAATTACGTTTTACTTACCCGAGGCTACCAAGTGCTGCTTGTCCCATTCTTTTTTCTTTCACCAAAACCACCCTTAGATGAAATCTATTTCCGTTTTCAGTCTGCTGATCTTCTTTGCCCTGGGCCTCATGGCCCAGGATTGCCTGACCGGGCCGGGCTTTTTCCGGCTGGTGACCATCGACAATAGCGCTGGGCCCGCCCTGAGTGATGTACAAGTACCTGTCTCCTTTCAGACTGATACCCTGGTCTCGGCGGGCAAATTGCAGCCCGATGCCAGCGACCTATGGGTGGTCAATGCCGACTGCGAGCCGCTCCCATTTTTTCTCGACAGCTTGACCTCTGCCAGCAGCAACACCCTTTGGGTTCGCCTGCCCGCCGTTCCGGCGGGGGGAACGGTGAGCTTTGAGTTGTACTACGGCGGTAGCGCCTCGCCCCATGGACCCGATGGCGACAGCACCTTTCTCTTTTTTGATGACTTTTCCGGCGACAGTGTGGACTTGGACAAATGGCAGCCCATCGGGGGCTATGCCACCCTCGCCATCGAAGATGGGGCACTGGCCTACGCCAGCAACGGCAGCAATCCTGGCCCGCGTTTCAAGTTTGTCCGCACCGCGATGGCCTTTGACGAAGAAGTCGTCTTCGACTACAGCGCCCGCATCACCAATTCCAACGGGGTGGGTTTTAGCAGCGCCGACGATACGATTTCCCGTATCCTTTTTCGCCAGTCAATCTTCGGCTTTGATACCCTCAATCAGGTAGCCCTGATGCTAGATACCACCAGCAATGGTTATCAAGTCGAGGGGATGTACCCCTTGATTCGCTATCCGCGGTTCGAATACCGGCATGCTACCATCCGCACCGGTCTTGTCGATAGTGTGCTCACCTTCACCTACTTTGCCAATCTTACCGAAAGCAGTGCCCAGACCGATACCTTTGCGCTGACCCAGGTTCGCATGGGCGGTTTTCATTTTTTGGTATCATCCTTTCTCAGTGCCCAGACCGTCTACCTGGATTACCTGCGCGTGCGCCGGGATTTGCCCGAGACCCTCATGGCTACCGTTGGGGAGGAAGGTGCCCTTGTGGCCAGTTCCCTCCGGGACCTGATCCAGCTTGACCTGAGCGTCAGCCCAAATCCCAGTCTGGGCCAGGTACGCCTCCAGGGCCTTCCTGGTGGATCTGTTGCCCTACAGTTGTTTGACCTGCAAGGTCGTCGGGTCTGGTCGCAAAAAAGCCAGGCTACCATGGGCGTACCCCTGCAACTGGACCTGGGCTCCCAGCCTGTCGGCTGGTACAGTCTGCTGTGTACGGATGAGCAAGGCCGCATAGGCCGGGTGTTGCTGCAATTGCGGGACAACTAAGGATCTTGGGTGGCCATCGCCAGGGCGGCGAGGAGCCAGGGGGCCGTGCCCCGTGGGTCGCCTGCGAAACGCGGCCGCCGCAGGTAGTCCCACAGCCGCTCGCTCACTTCGGTTTCGGCCGAGGCCCCCAGTACCCGCCCTTCAGCGTCGACCTGAGTCTGGAGCCATGTCCAGGCCCGATCCCGGGCCTGGACATCTGTCTCTGGGAGCCAGCCTTCGGTCAGGCCGATACAGATCGCCCGCAAGACAAAGGCCGTGGCGGCGGTCTCACTTTGGCTGCCGTCATAATCCACCACCTGCCGCCAGCCTCCGTCCGGACTCTGGTAGAGCAGGAGATTGCGAATGAGCACCTGAAAGCGTTGGAGCAGCTCCTCGCGATGGGCATGTTCGGGGGGTAATTTTTGCAGGACCTCGGCCAGGGTCCAGGCGGCAATACCGTTGGTGCGACCCCAGCAGATGCCATTGTGGAGGTGGGTCTTGGGCAACCAGGCATGGTAGTAGAGCCCTTTTTCCGGATCAAAAAGGTAGCCCCCCATCTGGAGGACTTGTTGAGCAGCAAAGTCCAGATAGCGCCGATCCTGGGACCATTGGTACAGTTCCAGAGCTGCGGGCACGGTCATCAGGAGATCGTCTATCCATACCGTGCCTTCGCCGGGTTCTTGGCGACAGAGGGTGCCATCGGGCCGGCGGTCCAGCCCCTCCAGCAAGGCATAGCTCACCGCCTCTACCAGCGGCTCTGCCCCGGCTGGCGGGGCGGGGAGGTTTAAGCGGCGGAGAATCCCCAGACTGGCCCCGGGAAGGTCCTCGGCCAGGGCGGCTCGGTAGCGCCGGAAGAAGGGGACACGCAGGTCGTGGCCCTGCTGATACTGCTGTTCAAAGTAGTCCTGATGGGTCAGGAAAAAGGCGAGACAACTGTCGGTATAGCTCTGCCAATGGCGGTCGCCGGTTTGTTCGCCCAACTCAAGGAGGGCATACTGCATGAGGCCATTGGTGTAGTGCCAATCGGCCTGGGCTTCATAAGGGTACCAGCGCCCGTCGGGGCGGGCTAGCAAGGTGCGGCCCGGATGGGCCGCCGGCACCCAATGGCGCTGCCATTGGGGGTAAAGACCCTGCAGGGGCTGGTCGGGGCGCAGGCTTTGGCCTTCGGGTAGCGGGCCGAGGCATAGCCAGGGTTCTCTTAATCCCTCGGCCAGGGCTGGAGGGATAAATCGAACCCCATCGGCGGGGACGCCGTCGGTTCGCTGCGGGCGCAGGGTGAGGGCCCACTCTTCCCCGGCTGGCCAAACCTCTACCATGACCTGATACTGACCCCGGTCCAGCGTCAGCGGCAGCTCGTGGGGAAATTGCAGGCGCCCAGGGGCAACCTCCATCACCCCTTTCGGCTGGGGCTGACTATGGCCGGTTTTTAGATCTCCGTCGATCCACAGCCGGAAAGGGCCCGGACTGGCCAGGCCCAGGGTTAGGGCCATCGGCCGGTCAACTTCCAGGGTGCTGATGGCATAGGCAGGCCCCGGACCAGTCTGGCCCAACGTATATCTCAGATCAATGACCTGCAGGCCCAGCGGGGCATCGTAGGCGGCGAGCCGAAAGGCAAAGGCCGTTTGGCTCGCGTAGTGGCCGGCAACCTGCCGGGCCAGCTCCAGGGGCGGTCGCGTTTCTGTTTGGGAAGCCAGCGTTCCCCCGAAAAGCAAGGACATCAACAGGAAGAAAAGCCGGGGAATCATAGGCGACAACCATTCAAAGGGTCTGGGGGGCGGCAGGAAAATAGGGATTTTTCCTAGAAAAGTGTGACCAGATCCTGGCAGAACCTAAGGTGGAGCGCAGTCAGCGGAGGGGGCGGATGCGCAGGTCACGGAAGCGCACCCGCTGGCCGACCTGTTCAGGCTGCCAGGCTCCGTGCAGTTGCAGGGCAATGAAGCCCTCGGCCCGGGCCGAGTCGGTGGTGTCGGTGGCGGGTACGCCGTTGAGCCAGCTCTGGAAGCGGGCCCCCTCCGCA
>RFHL01001061.1 GCA_003696875.1 Bacteroidota bacterium
CAATTGCTCAAGTTGGCTCTCGGGTTCGAACTCCAAGAACCTCTGATTCTCTTGAAAGCTTTGAGAGGACGAGGCTTCCTGCCCGGGCAAGGGGCCATTAGCATGGTTGGTCTGGTCCTGAACCACGCCGGCCTGAGCGGCCAGCTTCTGCTTTTCCGAGGCCGGCAATTGCTCGACCATCTTCAATTGGGTCGGGGTAAGCGTCAACGCATGAGCAGGGAGGGCATAAGCCATGCAGAAACATGCAAACCCTGCCAGCCACCCCAGGCGATCCAACATTCGTTTATACCCTAAAACCATGTATCTCTCCATCATCGCACGAACAGGGCGAACGAACAGGCAAGCATCCCCCGCCTTTTTCGGCCGGCATTAGAGCAGAGTTCACGCCAGATTCCAAGCGGCTTCGTCACATGAAGCGCCAGAGTGAGGCACCAATGAATACGGACACTCAAACCTTGGACGGCCCGAATCATTGCATTATGGCCGACGTAAACCCTTTATCTTGCGAAAAAAGGCTTCGACGTGATCCGTGTACCGCCGCTCACCCATCATGACTCCAGCCATCGCATTTGCCAGCCGTTCCCCCTGGTGCTGCATCAACCAGCCCCGAATGGTCGCCGAAGAATAAAAAAGGCGCGCCAGTTTGCGCCCTGCAGCCAGCTCTGGAAGCCACTCGGCGCTGATGCTTTGCTGATAAAGCTCGGCTGCCCGATCTACATCCATTTCGGCTTCCGCCAGGGCTCTGGCCACCAGGCAGCCGCTTCGAATAGCGGGGGAAATCCCCTCGGCAGTGACAGGATCGGCGAAGCCTGCTGCGTCTCCGACAAGAAAGACCCGCTTGCGCACATAGCCTCCCCGCCTTGGAACCAGAGGGACAACGTAGCCATGCGTTTTCGCTCGATCTGCGGCAGGTAGCCCTAGCAAGCCCAGATACTTGTCCAAGGCATCATGCAGATTCCCATACTTCCGGCCACCAAAAACCCCGGTCCCGACCGAGAGATGCCGTTTCTTGGGAAAAACCCAG
>RFHL01001062.1 GCA_003696875.1 Bacteroidota bacterium
ACGCCAACCCTGCCAACCTGGACCATCAGATCCAGGACCCGCTCTTTGGCGACATCATGAAAGTAAAAGGACCGAGCGTCTTCACCCGCACCCTGGCCCGGATGCACGAAGCGCCCCGCCTATATGAGTACATCAACACCTGGCTGTCAGAGATCGACCTGGATGGGCCCTTCTACATCAAGCCCGAAGAACGCGACGGTGTGGGCTTTGGCGCCACCGAAGCCGCCCGCGGCGCCCTCGCCCACTGGATCGAAATCGAAGGTGGCGTGATCAAAAACTATCAGGTAATCGCCCCTACGACCTGGAATGTAGGCCCGCAAGACGATGGCAACCAGCCGGGACCGATTGAGTCTGCTCTGCTCGGCACGGAGATTGAAGATCCACATGATCCGGTAGAAGTGGGCATGGTGGCCCGCTCCTTTGATTCCTGCCTGGTCTGCACCGTGCATGCGCACGACCAAAAGTCCGGCAAGGAACTGTCCCGTTTCAAATTGTAAGCCGATGCGGGGCCTGCCCCACAGGACTTCCTCCACGCTACCGGGTCAGGCAGGTCTGTGCCTGCCTGACCATTTTCCCTACCTACTCTCCTTCTGTATGGCTTCACGCCTTTCCTCTTTTCCGACCGCAGTCATGGGCTTTGGCAACCCCGTGCGACGCGACGACGGCGTCGGGGTATACGTGATTGAGCAGCTCCGCCCCCATCTCGCCGATGTGCCCGAGGTTTCCCTCTTTGACATGGGTACCTCAGCCTTTGAGGTGTTGTTTAAGCTAAAGGGCATGCAGCGCATCCTGATCGTGGATGCGGTAGTAGGGACAGGCGAAGCCCCGGGTACCCTCTACCGGGTGCCGGCAGCTGAGATTGAGCGGGCTGTGGTAGACGATCCGCTGGTCTTTTTGCATGGCCTCAAATGGGATCAGGCCCTGTCCTACGCCCGCAAGATCCTGGGAGATGCCTATCCAGAAGACATCTCGGTCTATCTGATCGCGGTGGAGGATACCCGGCTGGAAGTAGGGATGAATGCGCCCGTGCAAGCCGCTGGTGACCGGGTCGTGCACCTGATTCTGGAAGACCTGGGCTATCCCAGCCCCCATCCTGTCGATCCGCCTCAGCCCTCCGATGCTCCCGCCTAGCCCCACCCGGGCTTCACCCCATTTTTCTTCACTTGATATGATCTTTCCCCGCCCCCAGGGAGGCTCCACCCAAGGCCCCCGTCAGCCAGAGACCGTACACCTCCAGCATGGACATGTGATCCTGCCCGAGGCCCTCAGCCGCAGCCTCTTTGGCGAGGCGGCCCAGGTCTACACCTGGCTCCGGCCCCAGGCCGGCCTGCTGGTCATCGGCAAACCCGATCATCCGCTGCTGGGCCAGGAACCCAGCGCCCAGCTGCGGCTGTGTAAGCATCGCTCCACGCGAGGCGATCGCGCCGTAGATATCCGGGAACTGTGCCTGGACCACAGCTTGCCAGAAGATGCCGCTACCCTGCGGTATGAGCCGCGCCCCCAGGCCGGGACCCTCGTCATCTATCTTTGAACCCTGACGATGGCCCCTGAAGCAAGCCCCATAGGCACCCCCGCGGATCTCTGGCCCCTCCAGGCGAAGGATTGGCTACAGGATGCGGAGGACCGCTGTCACCTCCGGCCCTGCCAGGGCCGCTGGGAAGCAGACCTTTGTTTCCTCTCCGGCCCAGCCCCCCTTACCTGGCGCTTTCGACGCCTGGGCAGCTCCCCAACCCAAACCAAGGCCCGGCAGGCCGCCCGGCTGCAGAAACGCAGCGTGGGCAAGGACCCGCGGGACACCCAAAAAACACGCACTGATGGACTCGATTTTTGCGCAAACTGACGCCTTTGCCTTGTTGGCGCAGCAAGCCCCCGACTGGCAATGGCACGGACCGGACATTCCCCTGCCGCAAGATGGCACCACCTATTTGTGGCTGGACGAGCAGGGCCTACACCTCGCGCCTGACTGGCGCGAAGAGGCGCCCCCCCTCATCTGGCCTGACCCCCTACCCGCCCATCCAGATTTCCTGACGGGTCTCGCGGCCCTGCACCAGGGCCAGTGGGAGGCCTGTACCGCGGCCTGGGAGGCCTGGCCTGTCCTCCTCCAACACCTGCAGGACCTTCGATGGATGGTCTGGGGCCAGGGGGGACCTGCGGCGTTACCCGCCTCCCCGGAAGCGCCCTTTTCGGCCTACCGACAGGCCCACAACCGGGCCGTACAGGCGCACTTTGCGCCTCAAACGGCCGCAGAAGCCCGTGCCGAGTACGTGGGGGAACGCTATGCCAGGGCCCTTGCCTTGGCTCCCGACCTGAGCTGGCATGCCTACACGCTGCGCCTCTGGGCTAGCTGGCTGATTGATCAGGGAGAATATGCCCAGCTGATGTCTCACGTGGCTCAGCTCGACCCGGAGGCCCTACCCGCCCCAGCCTATCATGCCCTGCTGAGCCTGCGCTGCCGGGCCCAACTGCTCCAGACTCCCTATGAAGCCCCGCTGCCGGAGGCGCTCAAAACCGATCTGCGTGCCTGTATGAACTACTTCCAGGGGATCTCCTGGCCGATAGAGACCAGTCTCCTGCTGATGGATGCGGCCCAGATCGCCGAGAGGGAGGGGCACTTTGCCGAGGCCCTGGGATACCTGAATCAGGCCCTTTCCCATTTGGAAGAAGAAGCGGAAGACCTCAAGGGTCAGGCCCTGCTCCAGAAAGGCATGTTGCTCTTTGCCTGGACGCAGGCGGACCAGCCACAGTTTTGCCAACCAGCTATTGAAGCCCTGCAGGCAGCATTAGGATATTTCCCCCAGGATCAGGCCCCAGCGGTCTTTGCCGATATCCACCATCACCTGGGCATCCTCTATGCCGAGCGGCCGGCCTCTCCGGAGAAAGCCGCCCTCTGGGCGGCGGTGTCGGCCAGCTCGTTCCGGGAAGCCCTGGCCTGGTATACCCGCGAACAGGCTCCGTACCAATACGGCGTCATTTGCAACAACTACGGCAATGCCCTCACCCGCTACCGCGGCTCGGAGCGGGCCGACTATTTCCAGAAAGCCCTGGACTACTACCGCGAGGCCTTGTCGGTGCGCGATCAGCGCTATCCCTACGAGCGGGCCATCACCTTGCTCAACTTCCTGGAAGCCAGCTGGAAGGTGGGCAATCCGGAAGGATTTAACCACGATCGCTATGAGGACATGCGCGCCAAGGTCGAAGAAGTTCGAAGCCTGGTCTCTGAGCCCGACCTGCTGGCCGAGGCCCAGCGACACGCCGATGGCCTGGATCAGTTGATGAACACCATTTCCGCCTAGGGATGCCCCCATGCATGAAGTTTCGCTTGTCCGCAACATCTTCCGCTCGCTCGAAGACACGTTCTCCCCACCGGAACTGGCCCGCCTGACGGCCATCGACCTGACGGTGGGCAAGCTCGCCAATGTGGAGCCGGTCCTGATGCAAAATGCTTTTGACGCAGTGCGGCAAAGCCAGCCAGAATATGCTGGCGTTACCTTGAATATCGAGCTGCTTCCCATCCTGGTGGACTGCCCCAACTGTGGCAGCCGTTTCGAAGTGGCCCAGTACCGCTTTGTATGCTCAGAATGCCAGACCCCGAGCAATCAGGTGGTGCAGGGCACCGAACTGCTCATCCGGCGGGTACATTTCCGAGAGGAGGAAGGCGGTGCCTAGACGCCTTTCAGGACAGTCCGGGTAGAGGTAGTAGCGCAGGTGGTGAGATTGTTCTCTATCTTTGGCGCTCACGCGTGGAGAACCTGGATCTATGCCCTATCTTTTGACCTGCCGGCTCTGGGCCGGCCTATGTATCGGATGCCTGATGTGGAGCTGCCAGCCGCGGCAAGCTGCGCTCAGTCTGCCGACCCTATCTGGCATTGAGATAGATGGAGAACGTGGCGACTGGCAGGGGCTGGGGCTGACCGGGATGCTCACCGCCGATCCCTGGGGCGAGACCGACAGCTGCAGCCTCACGGCTCAGGTCTGGTTGGCCTGCGATTCGGCCGGCATTCTCCTTGCCCTGGAAGTCCGGGATGACAGCCTGGTCACCCTCTCCGGGCCGCTGTGGCAGCAGGATGGCCTGGAGATTTTCATCTCTCCCCAGGCAGGCGGCAAGGACTTGCAGCAGTGGGTCCTTTCCCCGGGCCTTACCTCCACCTATCCCGAAGCGCGCGCGCAGTACATCGATTATCGCACCGGCGATATACAGGATGTAAGCACCCGTATGCCGCTGGCTGGCCAGCGCACGGAGGCCGGTTACCGGCTGGAATGCCGCCTGCCCTACGACCTGCTGGGCGAGGCCTACGGCCCCGAGGCTACCTTTGCCCTCAGCCTCACCCTCAACGACAGTGACTCTGGTAAGGCCGTCGTGGCCCATCCACTACACTATTATCCCAACACCTACCGCAACCGGGACGCCATGTTTGTCTTTGCGCCCGGCCCTGGGCGGGCTCAGCCCCTCCTGATCACCCGAGCCTACCTGCTGGACGGGCACACCTACTGCTTTCAGTTTATGGGAGCCGGAGCGGCCGGAAAACGGATCCATCTGCGGCAGGCAGATGTCCACTGGCGTACTGAGCCTACGCAGCCGTGGGATCGG
The DNA here is from genome assembly GCA_003696875.1 of Bacteroidota bacterium. Lineage (GTDB taxonomy): Bacteria > Bacteroidota > Bacteroidia > J057 > J057 > RFHL01. The sequence goes on from RFHL01001062.1 coordinate 4,589, forward strand.
GATACCTATCAGGCCACCTTTACCCTGCCCGTGACGGAAGTCGTAAGCCGCCTGGACTCCCTCTCTGTCTGGGTAGGCAACCGCTACCAGTATACCCTCAGCCTGGCAGACATCCCCCGACGGTACGAAGAAACAGAGGTCCCTCACCCCTTTGAGGAAGATATCCGCCTTTTCGAAAAGCGTGACCATGAAACCATGCCTCCTAGCTGCGGCACCCTGTTTATCGGCAGCAGCAGCATCCGGCTGTGGGAGACATTGCCGGAGGACTTTCCTGAGTTGGAGATCATCCAGCGGGGCTTTGGCGGGTCCACCACCGAGGATGTGCTCCATTTCTACGAGCGCATCGTGGTCCCGTACGAGCCCCAAACCATCGTCTTTTTTGCGGGGGTCAATGACATCGCCAAGGGCCTCCTGCCCCAGGAAGTCGTCGCCAATACCGAGCAGTTCGTGCAGCAAATCGGCCGGGACCTGCCCGGCACGGAGGTCTATATTCTCAGTCACACCATCAGCGTGAGCCGCAAGCGACTGGCTCCCAGTTACCGCCGCACCAATACCCTGCTCGCCCGCATGCTGCGGCGCTATCCCTATGCCCGCCTCGTGGACGTAACCACGCCCACCCTCGACGCCCGCGGGCGCCCACAGGGGCGTCTGTTTCGGGCCGACAGCACCCACCTCAATGCCCGGGGCTATGCCGTCTGGACCGAGACGCTGCGCCCCCTCCTGATTCCCCCTGCCGCCATCGACAGCCTGCCCTCCGCTCGCTAGTCTGAGGCCTCCCCTTTTTCATTTCCTCGATATTTCCGATATGTTTGTAACAATTCCGCAGCAATCTGCTTGTGAAATAAACAATTGTGTCGTCCATGAAGAACCGTCTGACCGTAACCCAGGCCCAATTGGGCAAGCCCTACATTGACCTGGAGTTTCTGCTCGAATGCTTCCGGGAAGTCTTGATCGAAAACGGGGAACCAGAACTTGCCAAGGCCATTCCCTGGATCAATGACCTGAGCCATCTTAAGCCGGCGGATTTTTCAGACCAGCATGTGCAGCTGTTCTCCATTTCTTTTCAGCTGCTAAATATGGTCGAGGAAAATGGCGCGGTACAGACCCGGCGGCAGCGGGAGAACCAGCAATCGCTGGCAGCGGTAAACGGCCTTTGGGGCGCTTCTTTCCAGCGGTTGCGGGAACTGGGTGTTCCCGAAGCTGAGATTGCGGCCCAACTCACCCAGACCCGGATTGAGCCTGTCCTGACGGCCCACCCGACGGAGGCCAAGCGGACCACCGTCCTGGAGCATCATCGGGAGCTCTACCTGCTGCTGGTCAAGCGGGAAAACCAGATGTTCACGGAGTTTGAGCAAAACGAAACCCGCAACGAAATCAAGCTGGTCCTGGACCGGTTGTGGCGAACCGGAGAAATATTCGTGGAGAAACCCGAAATCAGCTCCGAACTGCGCAATGTACTCCACTACCTGACCAATGTCTTCCCGGAAGTAATCCCGATATTGGACTATCGCCTGCGGGCCGCCTGGCAGGAAGCCGGCTTTGATCCGGCGGCCCTGGAAAGCGTTCACAGTCTGCCGCGCCTCACCTTTGGCAACTGGGTGGGGGGCGACCGAGAAGGTCATCCCTTTGTGACACCCGAGGTCACCGAGCGCACACTCCAAATCCTACGCCTCAATGCCCTGGTCATCGTGCGCCGGTCCCTGGTTCAACTGGTGCGACGCCTGAGTTTCTCCCAGCGATATGAAAACTGCCAAGCCCCTTTTCAGGCCCGGATTGATGCCCTGCGGGCTGAATTGGGAGAGGATGGCGAAGTAGCCTACCAGCGAAATAAGGGCGAAATCTTCCGGCAGTTTGTGAGCCTGATGCTGTACAAGTTGCCCGTGGATGTAAAACGCGAACATGCCACCGAGCTGCAGGAAAGCGAGATCAGCTACTTCAAGGCCGAAGAGTTGCTGGCCGATCTGAACCTACTGCAGGAAGCCCTGAAGGCTTATGGGGCCAAGGCCATCGCGAACCATGATGTTGGCGAGGCCATCCGTATCGTACAGACCTTTGGCTTTCACCTCGCCCGGCTGGACGTGCGGCAAAACAGCTCCTTTCACGACCGGGCCATCAGCCAGCTAATGAATGCGGCGGGGCTGGATGGCAGTGGCTTTCCGGAATGGAAAGAACCTCAGCGGCAGGCTTTTATCAATGCCGAGTTGCGGTCGATTCGTCCCTTTGCCCACCCCAGCATAAAGCTCGGACATGAGGCCTCGGCCGTCCTGGACTGCTACCGGGTCCTGGCTGCCCACATCGACAAATACGGTGAGCAGGGCCTGGGGGCCCTGATTGTGAGCATGACCCGACAGCCGTCGGATCTCTTTGCGGTGTACCTGCTGGCCCGCGAAGCGGGCCTGGTGCGGCGGGTCGACGACAGCTTCGTCTGCCTGCTCCCCGTGGTTCCCCTGCTGGAAACCATCGACGACATGCAACGCGGCCCGGAGATTCTGCGGGCCTTCCTGAGTCACCCCTTTACCCAGCGCAGCCTGGCCTATCAACAGCAGCGGCAAGACTTTGCCAAGCCGGTGCAACAGGTGATGATCGGCTACTCCGACAGCAACAAGGATGGTGGCGCGCTGGCCAGCCAGTGGAACCTCTACCGCACCCAAGCCCAACTGGCCAAGGTGGGGGCCGAGTTTGGGGTGCAGATACGCTTTTTCCATGGCAAAGGCGGCTCCATCAGCCGGGGCGCCGGGCCTACCCACTACTTCCTGCGCAGCCTGCCGCAGGGGGCTGTGGGCGGCGATATCCGCGTGACGGAACAGGGAGAGACCATCTCCCAGAAGTACGCCAACAAGATGAATGCCACCTACAACCTGGAGCTCCTGGCCGCCGGGACGGCCCTCGCCACGCTGGCCGCTAAGTATAAGGAGCCCAAGGCGCCGGAGATTGAAGAGATCATGGCCTATCTGGCGACGGCCAGCCGGCAACACTACCGCAAATTGGTGGAGCATCCACACTTCATTACCTTTTTTAGCCAGGCCACGCCCATCGACGCGATTGAGTCCAGCCGAATCGGCTCCCGGCCCGCCCGCCGGACCGGCAAGCGGTCCTTGTCCGACCTGCGGGCCATCCCCTGGGTGTTCAGCTGGAACCAGTCCCGTTTTAACCTGACCTCCTGGTACGGCATCGGCTCTACTCTGGAGACCTTCATGCTGGAAAAGCCGGAGCAGTTTGCCCGATTCAAGGAATATATCCTGACTGACTCCCTGCTCCGCTATGTCTTTACCAATGTGGACACCAGCCTGGCCGCTACGGACGAAAATATCCTCCAGGCCTATGCCGGCCTGGTAGAGGAGGAGGCGGTACGAATAGAAATGCTCGGCCTGATCATGGCCGAGCTGGAAAAGACCCGCAAGATGCTGGCCTTGCTGTTCCGCCGCTCCCTGAAGGAGCGCCGGACCAACCACTATTTCTCCAACCACCTGCGCTCTGAGGCTCTGAATGTGCTCCACGCCCATCAGGTCGCCCTGCTCAAGCAGTGGCGACAAGAAAAGCAAACCCAACCGGAGCAGGCGGAGGAAACGCTTCTTCACCTGCTGATGACCATCAATGGGATTGCCAGCGCCCTGCGCAACACGGGCTGAGACGGGATTTATTCGTCGCCTTTCTGCTCCCGGCGCCGGAGGGCCTCCTCAAGGAGTTCCGGGGGCAGGGAGTCGAGCAGGGACATGAGGTCTCCGCCACGGTTGGGGTCGGCAAATTCGATCACGCCTTCCTTGAGGGCGCGGTCCAGGACGATAAAGTACTCGTCCACGATCTGTACGATCCCCTGCAGGCAGCGCATCAGCTGTCGCGTGGTGATGGGGGCATCCTCCAGCGGAAACTCAATGATGGGCCGGACCTCCCCGTCGCTGTTGTCATACTCAAACTGGATCAGCTTGGTGCGCCACTGCACCATGGCACAGGCTTGCAGGAAGATAGGCGCCCGATCAGCGGGGACGGAAAAGGCTTGTGGAGCAAAGATTTTGATGTACTCTCCTTCTTCTTCCAGCTTGATGACCAGCAACAGGAGTTTTTCGCCATCCTTGTCCTGATAGTTTTTTGTCTGAAAACTCAGGATGAGCGCCTGCCCATCGTCGCTGGTGCGGAAACGAAGCTCTTGTTCGTAGAGAAACTTGGAGATCTCAGTGATAGAGGTAGCCATGGTTTGAGGCAAAAAGCGGTGATACCAAAGTGAACAGGGAAGGCCTGCCCATCCTTCGGAATCTACGAGTATGCCCCTTCCTTTCCAAGGAAAAAGGCGGGAATTACCATCATTCGCGCAGGTTGCTTTCCGGGGGGATATGTCCTAAGTTAGAGGGTCAGGCAGGCGCCTCCCTGCCGGGAAGCCCGGGCGCCAAACCATTCCCCCCGGTCCGGGTTCACCTTTTTCATTCCTTCATCTCTCCCCCATGGCCACCTACAAGAAAGCCTTTGCCGACGACGACCTGATCTTCAACCAGAACGAGGATGCCAACCGCGAGCTGATGCGCCGCCTGCGTGGGCGGCTCAAGGCGATCCACGCTGGCGGCGGCGACAAGGCCATGGCCAAGCATCGCGCCAAGGGCAAGCTCCCGGTGCGGGAGCGCATTGCCCTGCTGATCGACGATCGGGACGATTTCTTCGAATTTGGCACCCTCGCAGCCTACGGCATGTATGAGGAACATGGCGGCGCCCCCGCCGCCGGCGTGGTAACGGGCATCGGCCGGGTATCGGGCCGCCTCTGTGTGATCGTCGCCAACGACGCCACCGTCAAGGCCGGGGCCTGGTTTCCCCTAACCGGCAAGAAAAACCTGCGAGCCCAGGAGATCGCCATGGAAAACCGCCTGCCCATCATCTATCTGGTGGACAGCGCCGGGGTTTACCTGCCCATGCAGGATGAGATCTTTCCCGACAAAGAACACTTTGGCCGCATTTTCCGCAACAATGCGGTCATGTCCAGCATGGGCATCCCCCAGCTGGCGGCCATCATGGGCCCCTGCGTGGCCGGCGGCGCCTACCTGCCCATCATGAGTGATGAGGCGCTCATCGTCGACGGCACCGGCTCGGTCTTCCTGGCCGGCCCCTATCTGGTCAAGTCGGCCATCGGCGAGGATGTCGACATCGAAACCCTGGGGGGCGCCACCACCCACAGCGAAATCTCGGGCGTGACCGACTACCATATGCCCGACGACAAAACCTGCCTGGAGACCGTCCGGCAGCTGGTGAGCAAGCTGGGGCACCGGCCGCGGGCCGGTTTTGACCGCGCCGAAGCCAAGGCCCCGGCGGCCAATCCCGCCGAGATCATGGGCATCCTGCCCGCCGACCGGGCCAAGCCCTATGACATGCATCAGATCATCGACCGCCTGGTCGATGCGGGCAGTCAGGTCGAGTACAAGGCCGGCTATGGCCAGTCTATCGTCACCACCTATGCCCGCATCGAGGGCTGGGCGGTGGGCATCGTCGCCAACCAGCGCAAGATCCTCAAGACCGCCAAGGGCGAAATGCGCTTTGGGGGCGTGATCTACTCCGATAGCGCCGACAAGGCGGCGCGCTTTATCCTCAATTGTAACCAGAAGCGTATTCCGCTGGTGTTCTTACAGGATGTGACGGGCTTCATGGTCGGCAGCCGCGCCGAGCAAGGCGGCATCATCAAGGATGGCGCCAAGCTCGTCAATGCCGTGGCCAATTCGACCGTGCCCAAATTTACCGTCATCGTAGGCAACAGCTACGGCGCGGGAAACTATGCCATGTGCGGCAAGGCCTACGATCCCCGCCTGATCGTGGCCTGGCCCTCGGCCCAGATCGCCGTCATGGGCGGCGAGCAGGCCGCCAAGACCTTGCTCCAGATCCAGGTTGCGGCCATGAAGAAGAAAGGCGAGGCCCCTGATCCGGATAAGCAGCAAGAACTGCTGGATCGCATCACCCAGCGCTACCTGGCCCAGACCTCCCCCTACTACGCCGCCGCCCGCCTCTGGGTCGACGAGCTCATCGACCCGCTGGCGACGCGCCACATCCTGGCCCTTGGCCTGGAGATGGCGGATCACAACCCGGAGGTGAAGCCCTTTAATCCAGGGGTGATTCAGACGTAAGAGGTTGAGACCGCTCTGCTGTAGGGCGTAGAAGGGGAGACCTTCAAGTTGTCATTCCCCTCACCATGCCATCCGATAAAAACCGGAGCCCAAAGGCTCCAGGGATAACCCTTCCTCCCCTGGCAAAGCTCCCCGCGTCGCCGACACCCGCTCAATCCGGGCCTCGGGATGCAGCGGGCTACCCAGCCCGCTCAGATCGGCAGCTTTTCCCTCCAGCTCCCGCAGATGCAGGATCACCGAGCGGTCTGTTTCTCCCGGGTACAGGCCTACCAGCAAGACATAATCGGGGATTCCCGCCAGCACGGGTGGCGGCACGGGCGAAGCCTCTGCCTGAGCCGCCGGCAAAACCCTGGCCGGTAGCGGCACCCGTGCGCCCCAGCCAAAACGCGTCGCCGCCACCCGGCCGGTATCGGCCGTGGAGGTGAGGGCATAGGTCCAGCGATGCCCGCCGCGCTGGTCGGCGTTGAAATTGGTGGTCCAGTAGTTGTTCATAGGCCAGCTGTAGAGGTGGTTGGTGGCGGGGCTGGCCCCCGTCTGATAGCGACCGGTATTGATCGCGCCCAGCTGGATCAGGGGCGCTTCCTGGCTGGTGAAGAGCACCTGTGCTCCCTTGCCCCGCACCGACACATAGTTTTGCAGGGTGTTCCAGTCGTTGGCAGAGCCGGGCAGCTGATCCCGGCCGGCGGCCATCTCACCGCCAGGCACTTCGCAGTAGATTTCGCCGCCGGGCAGCTGAAAGGGAAAGGCCAGATAGATCGCCTCGGGCTCCACGATGGGCTTTTTGACGATCTCGTACACCAGATCCAGGCGCCGGGTGGTACGGAAGAGGCGAAACTCCAGCATAAAGCCGTGGGGGGAAAAGAAGGACTCCGTTTCGCCCCGGAAACGCATCGTTTCCCAGATCGGCCCATCCTCATACCCCTCAAACCAGAGGCTGTCCAGCCCCTGCCGGTGAAAATCGTTGAGGACCCTGGCCTCCAACTGGGTGCGATCCCCCAAATGCTCATGGATCAATTCCCCCAGGCCCCAGGGGGCCTCCGGGTCCAGCAAGGACTGGGCTAAGTCCTTGTCGTACAGCTCCGTCAGTGCGCCCCGTGCCGGGTCAAAGCGCAGGCGATACCAGGCATTTTCCAGCTCCGTCCGGGGGCTGGCATCCGGCGGCGAAGCCGCCGCCCGCAGGTCAGCCAGCACCCGCAGCCGGTAGCGGCAGCTCCCGAGCGCGGGGATGTCTTCCACCCACAAGGCCCAGTAGGTCCCATCGGAGCGGCTCTCCAGCCGCTGGGCCGGGATCGGCTGCCCCGCCGCATCTTCGATGCGGAAAGCCTGCTCGGCCGGCAGCAGTTCGTGGTCGATGTAGACCTCCACCAGCCCGCTGCGCGCCCAGCTCAGGGTGTTAAACACCACCAGGCTGGGCAAGCTGTCCTTCTCGATATGGGCCTGCAGCAGGCCCATGGCCTCCTCGCCCAGCATCGCCGCCCGGCGATTGGCTTCCCAGGCAAAGGACTCCTTGACCTCCCGCTGCTCCATGGTGCGCGTCCCGTAGGGGTCGCGCACGCTCTCGGAAGAGCCCAGGGTGTGCTCGCCATAGAAGAGGATGGCCTCGTTGGCGGCGGCGATGCGGTCTTGCAGGCCCTCGGGCAGCGGGCTGCCCAGCAGATGCGCCATAGAGAGCAGGCCCTGATGGGCCAGCATATCAGTATGGGCTTCGCGGGTGGCGGCCACCTCGCGGGCCGCCGAACCAAAGCCATCGGTCCACCAGTCGGGCCAGGCCACACGATACACGGGGAGCTCCGCCCCGTGGCGGGCCTCTACCGCCTCGAAAAACTCGCTCGCTACAGCGGAGCGCAGCTGCGGCCATTGATACTTTTCGTTCCAGCGGCGGATCATCTCGCTGCTCCGGGTCGAGGGCGGCGAGTTGTCGGTCAAAAAGCCCGAGTGCTGGATGGCGATCAGGTCGTGGGGATAGCCTTTGGCCCCCAGGTCCGAGAGGTATGACAGCAGCTTGTCCTCGAAATAGCCAAAATCTCCGGCATGGATGCCCATGACGGTATTGCCCGTCATATAGTGCTCGGCCCGGAAGGCCAGCATGCGGTGGCCGGCCGGGGACTCCCACCAGAAGGCGGTCGGCACCTCGAAGCAGATCAGCGCCCGGTGGCCGTGGGTGCCCATATTCAGATATCGCACCCCTTCGGTGTGAAAAAATTCATTGAAGCACCAGCCGGTGCCATTCACGTCATTTTGCATGGCGAGCTGCACCGGCAGGCCCGCCGCCTTGAAGCGGCGCAGAGGCGCCAGCGAGGCGGCCAGGGTCTGCTCGTCAGGCAGTTCGTCAAAGTTGAAGTACATGCCCGTGACCTCGATACGGCCCTCCTCCACCCGCCGCTTGAGGCGGGCCACCTGTGCCGCCGGCCGGCTGCGCAGATAGGCATCCACCGCCCAGGAGGCCTCACAGGTCCAGCGAAACTGCGCCGCCTCGGGCAGGCTGTCGGTGGCATCGCAGTAGTCCAGCGCATAGTCGATGTAGCGCAGGTGCTCGGACAAAATCTCGGTCTGCGGCCGGGTGTAGCCAATGTCGGTGTGGCTGTGCTGCACAAAGTACACCTCCCAGTGGCGCGCCGGTTGCAGCGTCACTTCCTGCTGCTCGCGCCGGCCGGGGCGGTCCAGGCGCAGCTTCAGCCGGGTGGGCTTGTCCACCGCCGGCCAGTCAAACTCGATCAGGTTGTGGCCAAACTGCAGGGTAGTCTCGCGCAGCAGGCGGCCATTCACCCGCAGGCGCACCTGCTCCGGGGGGCCAAAGTGGTACACACTCGCCGCCAGCGCCTGCCGCGCCGGACTCCCCTTGAGCAGGGCCGGATAGGCCCGCACCGACAGGCCCGCCTCCAGGCCGCCCATGAAGGTCATATACCAAGTCTGCTGGTTGAAGCGGCCCCCCGTCACCTGCAGCCGCAGCGGCTGCCCGGGCGTCAGCAGGGCCGCCGGCACCCGCAGAAACATATAGCCAAACTGGTCCCGGCTGCCGTCAAACATGATGTGACGATAGCTCAGCACCAGGCCTTCCGGGCCATTCACCGTCCAGTTTTTCTGCGCATCCACCCAAAAAGAAAGCCCCTCCAGCCCATTGACCGACAGGTCCATACGAGCCTCCCCGAGGTTGCAGCCCAAACCGGCCAGCCATACGAAGGTCACCTCTTCCCCGGCCATCTCTGCCGGTACCGGCTCTGTCTCCCAACTCGCCATTTGGCGGCCATTGGTGGCGCGCACCAGCAGGGCCTGCTCCAGGCCCGGGATGGGCGAGTGGTACCTCATTTCGCCCCCTTGTACCTTGGCCCCATACCCCTGCAATAGGGGCGTATCAAAGCGGAGGGAATCGACCGCCTGCCCCAAGAGGCCCAGCGGCAGCAGCATCAGCCAGCAAACATATTTGAACATAAGGCAACCTAATTTGAATATTAGGCAAGATATTCAAATTAGAGGTCAGAAGCCAGATGTCAGACCGGGCCCGGAAGGGCCTGCGAGCCGCCATGCCGGTGTGCCTGATAATATGGTGGGCGTGCCGGCGG
>RFHL01000092.1 GCA_003696875.1 Bacteroidota bacterium
CAGCAGTTTCGGATATGGATAAAAATTACGATTCTCGAATTTCCCCAAGAAAAGCTGGCCTCTTCTTCACCCCGATAGGGTATTTCTTCTGGTCAAGCCTTGGCCGCAGGAAGGATTAGGCTGACAAGCTGCCCCGATTCCGTTTGGTTTCGCCCTGTCTGCGTTATCCAAAGCACCCTCGGCAACGCAGACGGGACGGGCATCCATGCGCTCCCATTGCCCCGTCAGCGTGATATCCCCGGATTGACGCTCACATGCCGCCTTCCTTCATTTGGAAGCTCTTCATTTTGCATTGACAGTCAACTACTTGATGCAAAATGATCCAGATGTTGGAAATTATTCATAAATCCGAAACTACTGGATAGTCCCAGAGGGGGAGGTTGTCGATCAGGCGGGTATCGCCCAGATAGGCCGCGATAAAGGCTACCGGGGCCTGTTCAGGAGTGATAGCTGCGGGGGGACTGAGGGTGCGGCCGTCGAGGATTTCCAGGTAATCGAGGCGGGCGAGGGGATAGCGGGCTTGCTGGGCGGTGAGCAGCGTGTCCAGCGTCCCTGGCTGGCAAAGCTGCTCCCGGGCTGCGCGCAGGCGCTGCAAGGTATCCTGCAAAAACAGCGCCTGCTCCCGGTAGGCGCCTTCCAGATAGCGGTTGCGGGAGCTCATGGCCAGACCATCGTCTTCGCGCACGATAGGGCATGGGCGTATTTCCAGCGGAAAATAGAGCTCCTCGACCAGCGTCTGAATGATGCGATACTGCTGGTAATCCTTCAGGCCAAAATAGGCCCGGTCGGGCCGGGTGAGGTGAAACAGGATGGTGACAATCTGCAGTACCCCGTTCATATGACCGGGGCGGGAAGCCCCGCAGAGCCGGTCATCCAGGCCGTGGATGGCAAAGGTGATGTGCGAAGGGCCCTGCGGATAGATCTCCGATACCGGCGGGGCAAAGACGGCCGTTGCTCCTAGCTGCGCCAGTAGGGCGAGGTCGCCCTCCAGATCGCGGGGATAGCGATCAAGGTCTTCGTCGGGGCCGAACTGGGTGGGGTTGACAAAGATGGTGACCAGGGTATCCTCATTGTCGGCGACAGACTGGCTCACCAGGGAGCCATGACCGGCGTGAAGCGCGCCCATGGTTGGCACCAGACCAAGCTTTTTTGCGGGCGACAGCTTTTGGCGCCAAAGCGCTAATTCTGACCGGGATTGCAGGATTTTCATACCATCTCCGCATCGTTTGGAAGGCTACAAAAGGCGGCCAATATACGGACCCAAATTGTTAATGCAAATAATTCTCCGTATTTTTGCCACGTGATTATTTAGCCCTTGCCCCAGGCGGGTAGGTGGCCATGAAGCCCCTCTTAAATAACCTTAAAGGAAAATGGAGAAAAAACTTCGCATTCTTTATGTTACGTCGGAGATTGATCCTTTCCTGAAGCTCAGTTCTGCAGCGGATATGATCCGCCTGTTACCGCAAAAGCTTCAGGAAAAAGGTCATGAAATCCGGATATTCATGCCCAAGTTCGGTGTGATCAATGAGCGCCGAAACCGCCTTCATGAAGTCGTCCGGCTTTCCGGGATCAACATCCGGGTGGCAGGGGAAGAAAAACCGCTTACGATCAAGGTCGCCTCCATCCCAAATGCGAAGCTGCAGGTGTACTTCCTCGACAACGAGGATTACTTCAAGCGCAAGTCGGTCCTGACCGACCCCAACAACGACACCTTTCACCTAGACAACGACGAGCGTTCTATCTTCTTTTGCAAGGGCGTCATCGAAACCGTAAAAAAACTGGGCTGGCCGCCGGACATTATTCACTGTCACGACTGGATGACGTCGTTTATCCCCTTATATTTGCGCACGCATTACAAAGACGACCCCATGTTCAAGCGGACCAAGACGGTCTTCACGGTATATGACAACGGGTTTGATTCTGAGCTGGCCAACAATTACCTCGACAAGGTGCGGGTAGACGGGATCAACGACGATCAACTGGACAACTATGCCGAGAATACCTACGTTGGGGTAGTCAAAGGTGGTATCGCACTTTCTGATATAGTGACCAAAGGCCATCCCAACATTGATGAAAAACTGGAAGCGTACATCGAAGAAGTGCAAGACGGAAACATCTACATCGACACCAGCGACAAAGAGTCCTATGTCGAGGAGTACCACCGTCTCTATGCTGACATCGCAAACTGATTCTGTCTTGAAGGAATTCCAACCCAAATGGCTGTTCGCCGCCCTGGCGGCGACAGCCATCTTCTTTTTTGGTGCCTGCGAGGACCTGGGCGAATTTGGTCCTGAGGTCCTGCCTGCCGGCGACCGGATTGAGACCCGCTACTCCGATACTAATCATGTGATCTTTACCTCGGAGTGGATCGACAGCACCAATACCTACCGAGCCGCCCGGCAGCTGTTTGGGAACTATATCGATCCTGATTTTGGGCGCATCACGGCTGAGACCTATACGCAGGTGCTCCCCCAGTCCAACCTCAACTTTGGCGACGCCCAGGACCTGATCTTCGACTCGCTGGTCCTCAAGCTCAACATCGAGAGCAGCTATGGTCGCCCGGCGACGGTGCAGACCCTACGGATCCATCCCCTGACCGAGGGCTTTCCGGAGGGGGATACCATCTTCTCGACCACGCGCCTGGCCTATGACGACAGCCGCGATCTGGGCAACGGCTACCAGATTGATCTGGGGGAATCGGAAGGGGTTGGCCGGCTGACTATCCGTCTCGACGACGACCTGGGGCGTCGCATTCTTTTTGCTTCGCCCGACACCCTGGGCGACAAGGACCTATTCCAGGTCCTCTTCCCTGGGCTTTACCTCGGGACCGATCCAGTCACCTACCAGTCCCGCGAGCCGGGGGCGATCTATTCGCTCTTCGGTTCCAGCGATCTTACCCTACTAGAGCTGCACTACAAAAAACGGGAATCGGGCAGCCAGGCCTTCCGGCCGCAGGTGATGCCCTTTCTGATCGTGAGTTCTACCCCCCGGTTTACCCACCTCTCGCGTACTGAGGTTTCGGACAAGTTGCTGGCTCAGGCCCTGCCCCAGCCGGATACGGCTCAGGAACTGGAGTTTCTGCAGGGGGGACTCCTGATCCGTACGTTTGTGAAACTGCCCAACCTGGAGGAACTGGGTCAGGTCGCGATTAACCAGGCCACCCTGGTCCTGCATGTGGACCGGGATCTCCTGGGGAGCGACAACCGCTTTGCCCCACCGGCCAGCATCTGGCCTGTCTTTGCCGACTCCACCGGGCAACCGGTCTATGCGGGCAGCGAGCCTGTCCTCGCCAGCTCGGCCGTGGCCTACAACAGCACCGAGGGGACCTACACCATCCCGCTGACCAACTATACCCAGCAGCTGGTGAATGGGCAGCGCGAAAACTACGGTCTTGTCCTTCTGCCTGAGAACCCTGGCCTCAGGATCAACCGGGTCGCCATCGGTGGCACCAGCCACCCCAGTCTGGCCCCGGAGTTTCGCGTGACCTATACCACCTTGCCTGAATAGGCAAAGGCGCTCAAAGGATATCCTGTAAGGCCCCTGATGGGGGGTCCTCAACCACCTCCTCCTGAAACCGCAGGTTTCGGGGGGGATTTTTTTTCGCCGTACCACTTATCGCCCCGAAACGTATCCTCATCGAAAAGGCTTGCACCTACGGACAGAAGTGGCTTACTTAGGGGCAAGGCGCCCCATTTTGCTTCGCTGGGGCATACGCGTCTTTTTTTTCACTCAAACTTCTTCACCACTATGTGCGGTATTGTCGGCTATATCGGCTACCGGGATGCCTATCCCATTTTGATCGACGGTCTTAAGCGTTTGGAGTACCGAGGGTACGATTCGGCAGGCGTCGCCCTGATGAACGGGCAGCTTGAACTCTTCAAGAAAAAGGGAAAGGTCGCCGACCTTGAAGCCCATGTCGGGTCCCGACCCCATCCGGTTCGGATCGGGATGGGTCATACCCGCTGGGCCACCCACGGCGAGCCCAATGACATCAATGCGCACCCACATGTGTCAGCATCCGGGACTTTTGCCCTGATTCACAACGGGATCATTGAAAACTACGCTGTCCTGCGGCAGCGGCTACAGAACCACGGTTATTCGTTCCAGAGTGATACCGACACCGAGGTCCTGGTCCAGCTGATCGACTTCTTTTATCAGGAGGGGCAGGTCACCGCTGAGGAGGCGGTGCGGATGGCGCTAAGCGAGGTAGTCGGTGCCTATGGCATCATCGTCATGTGCCAGGACGAGCCCGACCAGCTCATCGTCGCTCGCAAGAGTAGCCCGATCGTGATCGGGCTGGCCGAGGGGGAGTATATCGTTGCCTCCGATGCGACGCCCATTGTCGCCTATACCAAGGATGTGATCTACCTCAACGACGGCGAGATGGCCATTCTTACCACGGAGGAGTATACCATCAAGACCATTGAAAATGTGATCCAGCAACCGCTGCTGCAGCGCATTGAGCTGGAACTGGAGGAGCTGGAGAAAGGTGGCTATGACCACTTTATGCTCAAGGAGATCATGGAGCAGCCCCGCTCTATCGCCGAGAGTCTGCGGGGACGGATCAATCCCGAGACCGGACAGGTCGTGCTGGGAGGACTGGTCGATGTGCAGGAAGAGCTTCGGGCCGCCAACCGCATCATCTTTGTGGCCTGTGGCACCAGCTGGCACGCTGGTCTGCTGGCGGAGTACCTGTTCGAGGAATTTGCCCGGGTACCGGTAGAGGTCGAATATGCTTCGGAATTTCGCTATCGCAATCCCATCATTCAAAAAGGCGATGTGGTGATCGCCATCAGCCAGAGCGGCGAGACGGCCGATACCCTGGCGGCCGTCGAGATGGCCAAGGAGCGGGGAGCGCTCGTTCTGGGCGTCGTCAATGGCGTGGGGTCCAGCATCGCGCGGGCGACCCACGCGGGGGTATACATCCATGCCGGCCCCGAGATCGGGGTGGCCTCCACCAAAGCTTTTACCTCCCAGGTGACGGTGCTCACCCTGATGGCGGGCTACATCGGGCAACTCAAGGGGACCCTGGTCCCCGGTATGGCCGAGGCCATCGCCGCCCTTCAGGCTGTGCCCGACAAGGTCGCCCAGATTCTGGACAGCAACGCCTTGCTCATGGACGTGAGCGCCCGGTTCAAATCTGCCACCAACTTTCTCTACCTCGGCCGGGGGTATCACTTTCCGGTTGCGCTGGAAGGGGCACTCAAGCTCAAGGAAATCTCCTACATCCATGCTGAGGGCTATCCTGCCGCCGAGATGAAGCACGGCCCCATTGCCCTGATCGACGAAAACATGCCGGTGGTCTTCATTGCTACCCGGGATGAGTCCTACGAAAAGATCGTCTCCAACCTACAGGAGGTCGTCACCCGGGAGGGGCGTGTGATTGCCATCGTCTCGGAAGGCGATACCACCATTCCCGAACTGGCCGACTACGTGATCGAGGTGCCCCAGACCCACCCCGCGATCATGCCGCTGCTGACGGTCATTCCCCTGCAACTGCTCTCCTACCACATCGCCGTGATGCGGGACTGCAATGTGGACCAACCCCGCAATCTGGCCAAGTCGGTGACAGTGGAATAAGGCCGCCTGAACCGTTGCCAATTTCGCAAGGAAGGGCCGGGCTGGCGTGAGGGATGGTAGGAATATTTTGGACCTTTTGGGAAAATGGAAAAAGCTGCTTGCCAGGGATTTAGATGTCGCTGAGGCAGCTTTTTCCTGTTTGGAAAATAACCCTTTGCAGGCTAAACTTGTTGGTTTGATACAGCCTTCTTTCCCCCAGAATATGGATCAGACTCCTTCTCCCCGTGTGTTGGTGATCGGTGCCCTCGGGCAGGTAGGCCGCGAACTGACCGAAGCACTTCGCGCCCGCTACGGCGCGGAGCATGTAATCGCCAGCGACCTGGCCCCGGCCGTGGGGCAGGAAGCCCCTTATCTGTCCTTGGATGTGACGGATCGCAAGGCCCTCACCGAGGTCCTGGCGCAGTACCGGATTGACCATCTGTACAATCTGGCCGCCATCCTGTCGGCCAAGGGGGAGCGCGAGCCTCAGCTCGCCTGGCGGGTCAATATGGAAGGCTTGCTGAGTACGCTGGAGGCCGCGCGCCATACCGGCGTGCGACGCATCTTCTGGCCTAGCTCCATCGCCGTCTTTGGCCCCCACTCCAACCACCGCTTTGCGCCGCAATACGGGCAGATGGACCCCACCACCATCTACGGCATTAGCAAACTGGCCGGAGAGCAGTGGTGCCATTACTATCACCGGCAATATGGCCTGGACATCCGGAGCCTGCGCTATCCCGGCCTGATCGGGTACAAAGCCCTTCCCGGGGGCGGGACCACCGATTATGCCGTCGACATCTTTCATCAGGCGGTACAGCATGGCAGCTACACCTGCTTTCTTCGGGCCGACTCGGCCCTGCCCATGATGTATATGCCCGATGCCATCCGGGCCACCATCGAGCTGATGGAGGCACCGGCGGAGGGACTGAGCATTCACTCGTCCTACAACCTGAGCGGGATGAGTTTCTCGCCGGAGATGCTTGCCAATGAGATCCGTCGGCATATCCCGACCTTCAGCATCGCCTATGAGCCGGACTTCCGGCAGGCTATCGCTGATTCCTGGCCGGAGTCCATCGACGACACCCCGGCCCGGGCCGACTGGGCCTGGCTTCCCGAATATGACCTCGCCAGCATGACCGAGGACATGCTCGTGCACATTCGGGCGCATTATGCGGCCGAGGTCAGGTCCTGAGGTCTCCTTCGAGCAGGGCCTGCAGTTCTGCAGGATGATGGACAATGTAGGCGGGCTGGCCTGCCGCCAGCAACTCAGGGGTATTGAAGCCCCAGGTCACCGCGATGGCCTCGATGCCCGCGTCATGTGCGGCCTCTACATCCCGGACTTCATCACCGATCATCACCACAGATGGCGGCGGCAGCGCCGTCGACTTGAGGATTTTGCGCAGGCGACGACCCTTGCCAAAAATCGAGTCCGGAGTGTGGATAAACTCGAAGCACTCCAGCTGATGCCGGGTCAGGAAGGTCTTGACACCACTCTGCGTGTTGGAGGAGAGAATCCCCATGCGAAAACCGCGGGCATCGAGGTGGTGAATCAGCTCAGGCATTCCTTCAATTGGGGATACCTCCTGTAGGTGGGCATGAAAAGCCTTACGGGCTTTGCGGATAAAGGCGGGCAGCTGTGCCCAGGATAGCCCGGAGAGGTGAAGCAGCTCCTTGATGCTTTTGTGTTTGAGGTGCATGATCTGCTCCCGGCTTACTTCCGGTAAGCCAAAGTCCCGCCCCAGATCGTTGATGATCACTTCGGCGACCTCCAGGGTGTCGGCGATGGTGCCGTCAAAATCAAAGATGAGGAGCTGTTTGGTCATGCGTGCGGTCTTCCCTGTCGATATACAAAAGTTTTCTCAAAATCCCCTGTCCCGGCCGGGAAAGGCAAGAGAAACTGCCGCCGAACATCGGCGG
>RFHL01001063.1 GCA_003696875.1 Bacteroidota bacterium
CGTTGGGGGCCATCGGTGCCCGAAAACCAAATATACAGACATCTCGGGCTGTTTGAAAGCCAGCTTCCCCGGTCAAATCAGGGGCCAGGTGACACGAATGATTCTTGGGTTAGAACGTTTGTAAAAATTATTCCTAAAAAATTAGAACGAATGTTCTATTCCTTCGTTCTTTGGATAAAGCGTTTCTGATATGTCCCCGACCAAACAGCGAATCCTCGATCAGGCCTTGCGCCTATTCAATACGGAGGGCTTTGGGCAGATGAGCCTCGGCCGACTCGGCCAGGCGCTCGGCATGAGCAAGGGCAATTTGGCCTACCATTTTGCCAATACCGGTGTGATCCTGGAGGCCTTGCATGCCCAGATGGTAAGCGAGATGGAGGGTAGGGTACGACCGGCGGGATCGCCGACCCTGGCCCACTTTGCCGGCTTTTTCCGCTACTTCGAATCCTTCCGGACGCGGTACCGCTTCTTTTTTCTGGAGTGGTCGGACATCCTGCGTCGCTTTCCTGCGATCCAGGCGCAGCAGGCGGAGGTCGTGGCACGACGCCAAGCTGAGGGGCGATCCCTGCTGACCTACTATATCGGGGCGGGTTGGGTACAACCCGAAGCCCAGCCGGGGGCCTATGACCGCTTGATTTACACCATTTGGATGACCCAGACTTTTTGGCTTGCCGCGGAGCTGGTGGACCGGAGACATGCTTCTGGTTTGCGCCTGTGTTGGCAACTCCTGGAACCCTATTTCACCCCGGCCGGGCGGGCAGCCTTTGCCGCCTTGCCTGAGACGGACCGACAGGCCTGAGCCCGTTCGTACGGCTACTTTCGATCTGTATCCACTTTTTACCCTATACATCATGAGCAAGGAAATCACCACCACCTTCGAATATCAAGCTACTCCAGAACAAGTTTGGGCCGTGTTGACGGATTTTGATGCCTATCCGGAGTGGAACCCCTTTATTCTATCCCTGAGGGGAAAGCCGGAGCCAGGTGCTCGCTGGGATGTGTTTTTGCAGCCTCCTGGTGCGCGGGGGATGCGCTTTCAGCCGCTGGTCAAGGTTTGGGAGTCGGGGCATACCTTCGCCTGGGAAGGCAGCCTGGGCTTTCGGGGACTCTTCGATGGGTATCACATGTTCCGCCTGGAGGCACTGGGCGGCGGCAGGACCCGCCTGATCCATGGCGAGCGGTTCCGAGGGATTCTGGCCGGGTTGATCCTGCGTTTCATTAGGGAAAATACCCGCAAGGGCTTTGAATCCATGAATGCCGCCCTGGCCCAGCGCCTGGCCAGCCAGTCATAGCGGAGCAAGCTACGGATAAGCTTCTTCGGGGAAGGCTTCTGGGAAACTTTTTCTCCAGACGCAGGTTTATCTGGTGCTGGTAGGCCGCCTTTCAACGGGTCTCTACGTTATAGAGGTTATGTTTTCGGCAAAAAACGATCAATGTTTATGCGTTTTTTCCGTTAACTAATATATCTGCTTAGAGGAATGAGCAGGTTGTGATGGAGCAAGTAGGGGCAAGCGCCTCCAATTTCCCTGCACTGCCTGTGGTTTTCCTCAACATGGGATCGGATTTTGCCCAGAGCTATACGCCCTAGTCAGCCCCGCTCCCGCCTGGTTTTCGCTGACTACTTCACCCCTAACACCTCCAATCTGCTTGAACCTTTACCCTTGCCAAAGGGGTTTTTACCCTGTTTAAGCCCTATTGGCTAGCCTCTCCGACCCCATGATCTTTCTACTCGCCTTATTGGCCTTGCTTATCCTATTCCATGAATCCCTGCTGGTTTTTTCCCTCTTACAAAGCGCGCGCAGTCAGAAAGCCTGGCTGCCGATCGGCAGCGGGATTGTCATGATATCGGTGGCCCTGGTGGCCATCATGCTTCAGAGCTGGTATGTCCTGGCGATCGGTTTCGGTCTGTATCGCCTATGGGTGCTGGTCGATATCTCGCTCAGTGCCATCCGGCAGCAGCGCCCGCCATCGCCCCTCCTCCCCATCAATGCCTTTATGGTGGTGGCGACCTCCGTCGCATTGGGGCTGGACAGCTTTTGGCTGTTCCTGGGGGGCTATGTCCTCTTCTGGCTCAGCTCCCTGATTGTGGGGCGACGCATCCTGGCGGATCGCCTTGGTTCCCGGGAGGCTTGATGTTTTTTCTTTCAGGGCAGGAAAAAGTGCGAAATAATCCGGGACGAAGATTTGGACAAAAAAAAATCATTCCATTTCTTTGTGACCCGTTTGCAAGCGAGAGTAGCTCAGCTGGTAGAGCACAACCTTGCCAAGGTTGGGGTCGCGGGTTCGATTCCCGTCTCTCGCTCCAAAAACAGCCGGTCCTTTTTGGATCGGCTGTTTTTTTGTTGCTGAGGCTTATTGCCTGCGGCAAGGTTTCATGGCTGCTTCGGGACGCTGTCCCGGAGCAGCCATGAAACCTTGAACCCGGAACCTTTTCCCCTAACCTTTCATCACCTGCAGGCGCTCGTCGGAGTCCATCCAGCCGTCGGACAGGTGGATGATGCGGTCGCCGTACTGAGCATTTTTCTCCGAATGGGTCACCTGTACGATGGTGATCCCGTCTTCCTGATTCAGCTTGGTGAAAAGTTGCATGATTTCCTCTCCCTGCCGGGTATGCAGGTTACCCGTAGGCTCATCAGCGAGCAGCAGGTCGGGTTTGCTGATGATGGCCCGGGCGACCCCCACCAACTGCTGTTGCCCGCCCGATAGCTGATGCGGGAAAAGATCCTTTTTGGCTACGATCTGAAAGCGGTCCAGCATCTCGGCGACCATGCTTTTCCGTTCCGAGGCCTTGATCTTTTTGTACAACAGGGGCGTTTCGATGTTTTCGTAGACCGTAAGCTCGTCGATCAAGTGATAGGCCTGGAACACAAAACCAATGTGGTGCTTGTGCAGGTCCGATTTTTTTCGCTCAGTCAGTTTGTGGGCCGCCATATCGCGGAAGTGGTATTCCCCTTCGGAAGGGGCCTCAAGCAGGCCCAGAATGTTGAGCAGCGTGGACTTGCCCGCCCCGCTCGGTCCCATGATGGTCACGAATTCGCCTTCCTTGATCTCAAGGTTGATGTTGCGGAGCACATAAGTCTTTTGCAGACCTTGCCGGAAAAACTTGGAAACGTTCTGGAGTTGAATCATAGCAAAAAGCACTTGGAGGCACGATGCCGCTGCCTTTAACCCAACAAATAGCATTCCACGCCACAGGACGCTGACATAGAGGCGATTGAGGCTGATGTCACGTCTTACAGGGGGTGGGGGTGTTTCAAAGGGAAACACCTCGCTGTTTCAATATGAAACAGCCCTGTCTCAGTCGTTCATCTGTTCCCGCAGGCGATCCTGATCCCGCTGCCGCTGCCGCAGCAGGCTGGCGTAGGAGCGGGCCTGCCCGTTGCCATACTGGGTATAGGCTTTGTCGGCCCACTCGATGGCGAGGTCGAGCTTGCCTTCCCATTCACTGGCGAGGGCCATGTTGTAGGCCGCCCGGCCGGCGGCCTTGGGATAGCGCCGGTCCTCGGCGATGGGGCGCCACAGCCGGGCCGCCTCGGCCCAGCGATCCACCTTGGCGAAGCGGGTGGCCTCGGCCATATCAACCGCGATCTGCGGGTTTTCCTTGGCTTTGGCCTTGGCGTAGTATTGCCGGCGTACCCGCACCCAGGTGGGGGCGATGCGCATGCCGTACTGCTGTCCATTGAGGTAGGCCACCTCATCGACGGTGCTGCGAGCGTCGGGCAGGGCATTGCGGGCCTGTGACTCGCTGGTACCGGTCCGGTCCCAGCCCATTTGCTCCGTCACTTCGATTTCATCCAGAATTCGTTGCTGTGTCGGATCATAGAGGCGCCAGCCCATGGTGACCCGAGTGTGCATGTCCACGTTGTACTCGGTGTAGGTAGTTTCGTTGCCCTCCTTGTCCTTGCGGGTGCGCTGCCGCGAACTCGTCTGGTAGCCAATGTCCGAGTCAAACTTTTCGATGGTAGCTACCGCATCACTGCCATAGCGCTGGCAGATGCTGTCGATGGTGGACCACGGCAGGGGATCGGGGAAGCCCAAGGCACCTTTGCCTTTCATCTCAATGCCGGTAAAGACGACGTTGAAGCGGGGGGTGCGGGTCAGCGCATCGCTGAGGCCTTCGGTGGCCCGGCGCGCACCAGACCGGTCTTGTCCGATGTCTTCGCCGGTGATCAGGCCTTCGAGGACATTGCCCACCCTGTTGGCGGGGCGGGTGCGGTTGACGGTGGCGATGGTGGAGATATGCGCGGGCAGGGCAAATGCGGCGGGCTGTAGCACTTCGAGCGAGGTGCTGCTCATGCAGCCACTGCCGGCGATAAACAGGAGTAGGAGGTAGAAAATGGGTTTGGACATGGGAGAAAAGCTGTGTGGATGGGAGGATGTCCCAATTTCCCGAAATCTACGCAAGCCTGCAAGGGCAATCTTACCATTGGTCAATGGTGGGAATGAAACCGGGAGGCCTAGGGGGCTCCGGTGGCTGCTGCCCGTAGGGAAGCTGGGTCCACCGGCACGACCCCGGCATGTTCGCAGACGAGCCCACCGGCCAGATTGGCGTAGTGGGTGACGGCCACCGGATCAAGGCCGGCCGCCAGGCCGGCGCCCATCAGGCTGATCACCGTATCGCCCGCACCCGAGACGTCGGCGATGGTGCGACGATGGGCCGGGAAGGCATGATAGCCCGTCTCGCTGCGAAGCAGCATACCATCACCGCCCAGGGTGACCAAGGTGGTCTGGTGTGGCATCTCTGCCCGCAGCTGTTCGATGGCTGCCTCCAGCCCGGCCTGATCCTGGCCACCCAGCCGCAGGCCCAGGCCTTCGTTCAACTCTTTCAGATTGGGTTTAAAGAGGGTGCAGCCCGCATAGGCGCGAAACTGCCGGAACTTGGGGTCCACCGCCACCGGCAGCTGGCGCTGCCGGGCTTCCGCCAGCAGGGCCGTGATCAGCTCCGGCGA
>RFHL01001064.1 GCA_003696875.1 Bacteroidota bacterium
CCGCCATTCGTCCTCGGTGATGCCCAGGGCCCGCAGAGGTTCATTGACCACCGCCACGGTGAGGCGACTCAGCGAGTCGCGTGGCGTCTCCCGAAAAAAGGAGTCGGCCCGGGCCTCGCTCACAGGATAGTTTACTCCAAAGGCCCGCATCAGGATGGCTTCCCGCCACACCACCGAGGCCGCCCCATTGGAGCTGACGGAGAGCATGTGATCCAGCCATTCAAATAGGGAAAAAACATCGTTTTCCTGGAGGGTACGCTTGGCGAAGCGCTGGGTCTCGGGATCATAGAAGGGGACGGTATGCTCGTTGGGAAGGGCCCAGGACCCGGCCCGCACCTGCGTGGTGCAGAGCAGGTCCATTCGCTCCTGAAAGGAATCCGGGTATAGCCGCTGCATCTCCGTAAACAGCCCAATTGCCACGGCCAATTTGCCCACACTTCCCGGCTGAAACCCGCGCTTCTCCTGCCAGCCCGCATAGCGAACGGGCCTTCCCGGTGTGATGTCCAGCAGGGTGAGGGCATAGCTTTCGTGCATGTTGGGGAAAAGCCGGCCCACCGCTTTTTGCAGCTCGGGGTCCGGAGGGGGGAGTTGCGCCAGGCTGTCGCCCCGGCTGCCCGTCAGGTTGAGCTGGATTGAGGCACGGGAGCGGGTTTGCCCGGGTAGGAGCTTGGTGCCTGCCAGACGGCCTTCTTCGATAAGTTGGAGCCGCAGCAAGCGGCGGATGTGGGTGATGTTAAACCCATCTACAGGGTAGGGCTGTACGGGGAGATAGAGGCCGATAAAGACCAGCAGGAGCAAGGAAATTCGTAGGAATCGCATCAGAAGCGGGATTAGGGGAGACAAGGCGAAACGGTCAAAGGGGTAGGGACAAAGGCAAGCGCTTTTGCGGGTCCAGCGGTCGGGACAGGGTCTCCAGATACCCAGAGCGCTGGGCCTGCTTGTTTTCCACGAAAGGTCGCACCTGAAACAGCCAGATGTTGCCCTCATAGAAGCCCAACTCCACATCGTAGGGCCCTTCGGAAGGAGCCCCCGGGGCCTGGGGCAGGAGTCGACGGACGTCCTCGGCCAGTTCCCGAATCAAGTCACGGTCGCGCCTGCTCAGGATGGGCGCGGCAAAGTGAGTGGCGACCTTGCGGGAGCCTCCCTCAGGGAGCAGAATCGTATAGAGCGGCTCGCGCGCTGGTGACAGCAGGCAGTCTTCCCCGTCTGGGGTCAGCAGATAGGACTCAGCCGATTGCCCGTCGACCGCGCCCCCCACACCCCGGCTAAAGGCCACGGTGAGGGCCGACGGATCCCCATTGCTGATCCCCTTGGTAATCAGCACGCCGGAGTAGGCCACATTGACGCTGGGAATCACCAGAATCGAAGGAAACACCTGCTCAGGATTGAGCAGGTAGCGCTGCCGCCAGCCGTAGCTGCGCTCTGTGTACGGCGAGGCCCATACGTCCTTGATGCCCTGCCAGATCGCCTCCGGCGATCGTACGTTGAAGAGGGTCAGGTTGAGCCCTGCCCCGGTAAATTCCTTGAGGTCCTCCATATTGGTGTCGCTGCGCAGGAAAACCGGGATGTTGCCCAGAGAATCGCCCAGGATCTGGGCAAAGCGAGCCTCGAAGCTCTGCCGGAAGGCCGGCAAGAGCGGCATCTCCTTGATGGCAGCCCGTAGCTGGGCCAGGCGGGCCAGCACCAGGCTATCTACCCGGGCTGCCGGGACCTGCTGATCCCGTAGGGTCTGGGCTTCGGCAAAGCTTGCCTGTAGAAAGTCCCAGTAGCTCCCCGCTTGACCTGGCATCGGCTGATCCATGTGCTGCCGGAAGATGCCAAAGGGGATCACCAATCCCTCGACCACCTTGTCGGGGAACATGGCCTTGAGTTGCCCCAGGTTGGCGGCCTTGGGGCCGCAGAGGCGGCCCGATGCGTCGGCGCGCAGGTCGCGCATGTCCAGCACCTCTGGTCGTAGGTCGAGTTGATCGACGGGCACCCGCACCTGTTCCTGGCTACGGGCCCGCACCGCAAAAAGCTCCGCTTCCTCCGGGCTCATCTCACTTGCCAGCTTCATCAGCACCACCCCTTGGGGCGAGACCGCATAAAACACCTCGCGGCCGTTGTAGGCCTTGAGCGCAGAAAGGTTTTGCATCGACAGCACCGCGTTGGGAATGCCGAGGTTACGGGCTAGCAGCTGTACGTGGGACACGAGGTTGCCTTCGGTGACGGTGGCGATACCGGCCACGGGCTTCATGTCGCCGGGCGGCCGCTCAAAGACATAGATGGCATCTTTGCGCAGGGATTCCGGGGCTTGTCCGTCGATGACGATCAGGGGGCCCTTGGCATAGCCCGGATTCAGGCCCCGGGCCTGATTGGGGTTGGCGATCCCGAGGAGTTGGTTGGTAAAACCCGCCTGCTGGGCCAGGATATCGCCCAGGCGCCCGACCGTCTGCCCCAGGGGCAGCAGCAGCGAGCTGCGCACCCGGTCGTCGATGAAGCCCGCGGCCAGGGGCTCTATTTGTTCATACTGGACCAGGGTGGTGCGATAGGTGGCCCGGATGGTACCGGTGCCCCACTCAACCAGGGCCCTGGCCCGGGCCAGGTAGTCCATGGCCTCCACCAGACTCAGGTCCGCGCCCGCCGGGCGTGCCAGGCTCGGTTCAATGGCGGCCCATTCCCAGCGCTCTACCAGGCCGGTGGCCTGGGTGGCTTCGCTCAACACACAGATTTTCTCCAGCAAGTCTTCTAGGGTAGCCAGCGGCCAGGCGGGAATTTCCTGAAAAATGTGCTGTTCCAGGCGTAGAGACAGGTCCATCAGGTCGAGGCGCGCGATGGCGGGTGCCGTGCCGACCGATTGCCGGACGGCCGTCAGGAGTTCGGCCGTGGCTACCAGGCTGGCCGGGCTGCCCGGTTCGACTCCGTAGTCGGCCTGGTAGGCAGCAAGTTGCTGGCGCAGCGAATGTTCTGCCGGCAGGGTCTGAACATAGCGGCTCAGGTCGGCCAGCTTGAGCGGGCGATAGGCCTGCTTCATATCCGCAATCAGCCCATTCAGGAGACGCTGCTGGTCAGGGGTAAGCTGGCTGCGATGCCGTTGGGCAAAGGCCTCTACCGCCGCGATATCGGCGGCTTCGGGCTGGCCGTGGATCTTGATACGGAGATCCATAAAGGCGGCGTACTGATCGGCAAGCTCCTTGGAGCGCGCCCGGATGCGCTGGGTGAGGTTGTCATCGGCCTGATGGGGCAGGTCGCGTACCGCCTGCCGGATCAGGTAAAAATGCGCCCGCACCAGGGAGTCTTGCCCTAACAACCATTGCAGGAAGCCGCGTCCCCAGGCAGCTTCATCCTCGGCCTGAAAGGCGCCCCGGTAATACCGGGCCTTGCGCAGCACCCAGCCATCGTCTGCCGCCCGCAGATAGGCCTCAATCTGGTATTGCTTGAAGCGGGAATGTTGATGTGCGGCATCCCAAAAGTCTTCGTGGGGGGTAGTGGTCAGGATTTGTCCCAAAAAGAGATGGTGATCCCGGGCCAGGGCCTCGACCTCGGGCTTGTAGCGCGCCCGCTGCTGCCCGCCCTTTTCCGGGCAGGGGTCCTTGGGTGGGCGGGTGCTCCCA
>RFHL01001065.1 GCA_003696875.1 Bacteroidota bacterium
AGATCATGGTCCCGGCAAGCCGGGAAGTTTGGCGGGCCAAACGAGGCATTTTTCAACGCAGAGATGCGGAAAAAGATGCAGCGATCACCCATCATTCGGTACTTGACAGAGCACTGAGTAAATTTACTCAATGCATTGAGAAAAAAAACAGCATATCTCTCCTCGCTGTCTCCGATCTCCCCTTGCCCCCCAGCGCCAGATCCCGTACCTTTTCTTCCATGCCCATCCCCTACCGCTTTCCCGAGCGTGACCCCTTGCGGGCCACCGAAGTTACCGAGCCGGATTTTGACATCCTGTCCCGGCCCGAGTACCAAAGCCTCTACGTGGATTTTCAGCAGGTGCGCAAGGGCAATCACCTCGACCGCATCAAATTTTTGCTGGGGATGAATCCCCAGACCCATACGCTGGACCAGCGCAAGCACATGGCCGCCAAGATCATCTTCTCCGGTCATCGGGGTAGCGGCAAGACCCTGGAGCTGCAGCGCCTGCAGCGGCAGATCCACCGGCCCGATGGCTATCTGGCCCTCTATGTAAACCTCGAAGCCGAAACTGAGATCCAGCGCTTCGCGCCGGAGGACCTCTACATCATCCTGATTACGGTGCTGGTGCGGGAAATTGAGCGGGAAGGGCTGCCAATCGATCTGAGTCCCCTGCACCGGATCGCGGAGGAATGGTTGCAGGAAACCGAGCTCCGAAAGGAGCTCACTGACGAATACGGCATGGAGGCCAGTGTCGGCCTCAGCCTGGGGGCCAAGTTCTGGCACTTCCTGGGGATCGAAGGCAAATTCAAGGGCGTATACGCCCAGAGCAACGCCACCACCCGTACCATCCGCCAGAAGATCAAGCTCAACCAGATTCCGCTGATCAACCAGCTCAATACCGTCTTTGCCAGCCTGCGTGAGAGCCTGGACCACTATCGCAGCCGCGGCCCGGGCCGTGACTTGGTCTACATCATCGACGGCCTGGAAAAAACCGCGCCCAGTGTCCACGAAACCCTTTTTGTCAAGGATGTCCAGCTGCTGCAGCAGCTGGATGTGCACATCGTCTCCTGCGTGCCCATCCAGACCTACTACGAGGCCAATCATCCCAATGTGGCCACCTTTTTCGAACAGGTCTACCTGCCCATGATCCGGGTGGATGAGACCAGCCTGCCCGTGCTGCGGGAGATCATCAGTCGCCGGGTGGACCCGGCGCTATTTGAGGCCGGTGTGCTGGAGGATATGGTGCGGATGTCGGGCGGCTGCCCGCGGCAACTGCTCCATCTCGCCCATCAGGCCATCGTCGAAGCCCTGGGCCAGCCCGTGAGCCTCGCAACAGCCGCCACTACCTACCGTAAACTGGGGTACGACCGCTGGATGACCCTTACCAAGACCGACAAGGAGATCATCCGCAGCGGCGAGTTTGACGATGCCGATCCCGCTATCCTCGAATTGCTTTTTACCCTGCAATTATTTGAGTATAATGGAGATAGACGGGAACGCAAACTCAACCCGCTGTTGCAGCCCTTCTTCGAAGCTCCGACCCCATGAACCGCCTCGCCCCGGATATTTCTGCCCATAACGCCCAGGAGTGGCGGCGGCTGGACTTTGTGTTGAGCAACCGGCAGCGACCGGTCCTGCTGTGGATGAGTTGCGATACGCCCGCCCTGCAACGGGCGGTGCGGGCCCAGTTGGGGCAGCGCTGGCACAGCCGCTTTGCCCCGCTCAGCCTGAGCGTCAAAGAGGCCCAGACCTCGCTCACTGCCTTTATTCAGGCCGAGCTTCCCAGCTCGGTGCTGCATAGCTCTCCGGGCACGCATGTGCTGCATCTGCGCGACCTGGAGCGGCACCGCAGTTGGAGCAGTCCCGGCACCCCTGATATCCTGCTCAGCCTGAACCTGGAGCGCGAAAAACTTTTTCGCGGCTTCCCCTTCCACCTCGTGATCTGGGCCTCTCCCGCGGCGACTCGCCGCGTGCAGCGCCAGGCCCCCGACTTTTGGGATTGGGTGGCCAACCGCTTCTATTTCCAGGCTGAGGCCCCTTTGGGCGAGCGCAGATAGCTCAACTCCCCAGGGCGATCCAGGCATAGCCAAGGCCTGCGACCAGCAGACCGGCCAGCGAGATGGGGGGGGGGGAGGGGCTTTTTCAGGATGAGGTGAAAGTCCTTCACGCCGGCTACAGCGGCGGCGGCGATGATGTTGAAGAGG
>RFHL01001066.1 GCA_003696875.1 Bacteroidota bacterium
CGCCATAGATAATCCCGGCGGTGGGGAAGTCCGGTCCCTTGACATACTCGGCAAGACCAGCGATATCGATGTCGCGGTTGTCGATGTAAGCGGTGATGGCGTCCACCACCTCCCCTAGGTTATGCGGGGGCATGTTGGTGGCCATGCCCACGGCAATGCCCGATGCTCCGTTGATCAAAAGATTGGGAATTTTGGCGGGCATGACGGTCGGCTCGGTGAGCGAGTCGTCGAAGTTGGGGCGAAAATCGACCGTATTCTTTTCCAGGTCGAGGAGCATCTCCTCGGCGATGCGGCGGAGGCGGGCCTCGGTATAGCGCATAGCGGCGGGGTTGTCCCCGTCGATCGAGCCGAAGTTGCCCTGCCCGTCGACCAGGGGATAGCGCAGCGACCAGGGCTGGGCCATCCGGACCATGGTATCATAGACGGCGCTGTCGCCGTGGGGGTGAAATTTCCCCAGCACCTCTCCGACGATACGGGCCGATTTTTTATAGGGACGGTTGGAGGCGAGGCCCAGCTCGGACATCCCGTACAGAACCCGGCGGTGCACCGGCTTGAGGCCGTCCCGGACATCGGGGAGAGCACGAGCCACAATCACCGACATCGAGTAATCGATGTAGGCGTGCTTCATTTCCTCCTCAATGATCCGCGTTACTATCTTTTCTCCTTCTGCCATGAGGGTAAAACCAGCGGTTTAAGCCCGGTTTTATCGTCTTTCCCGGACATTTAAATGGACATGCAAATTAGTCAAATCTTTGCGGCTTTGAAAGCCTGGGCCCTGCCCATTTGCAGAATCTGTCGCCCTGATTTGCCTCCCTATGCTTCGGGATTCAGAAAGAAAAAAATTCCCATGCTCCCCAAGCCAGAGCGGCAAAATACCCGGCCTGGGTGTAGCAATTTTTGCCCTCTGGGATTTCCGGCCTTGTTATCCCAACTCCCCTCACTCGCGCTTCTCATCCAAATTGCCCCGCATTCTTCCCCTGATATTACATCCTTCTTCCAGACCGCCATGACGGCAGGGCCTTTTCCCGTCTGGCCCATTTCATCTCTCCTGATTATCAGTCCCTTAATACAAGTCCCTGGCTAGCACACGCTTCCTTCTGCCTCCAGTCAGACCATTCACGTCCCATAAAAGGCTAGCATTTCCAGCCCAAATCTGACATCAGCCCCGGGTCGGCGGCAGGTGTAATAAAACCCTTAGGCTGTGCAGGCTAGGATGGGAAAATAATGTAGGAATGCCCTCAAAGTGAACTTTTTAACCTGCGCCCAGCCCGGTACATTTGTTTTGTACCCTAAGGACGAACGATCATGCGTAAATCAGAATTATCCCAAACCCAGCTTCGCGATCTGAACGTATTCAACCTTCTGCTGGAGTATAATGGTTGGGTAGATGAGCGAGATACCGAAAAGCGGATGGACGCCGGCGAAAGCATGAATCCTGAGGGAATGCGCGCCTTCTACGGCCCACGTCAGTATCTGCAGATGCGCTTCCACGCTCCGATCAATATGATGAGCCTCTTCCTCGAGGACCAGCAGCAGGATGAGACCATTCAGGTGCACTTCCTCTTTGACAGCCAGCCTGAGCGCATCCTGGAATGGATGATTCAGGTCGCCAATGACTTTTCACTGGACACCTATCCGGACCTGCTGCGCGAAGCCGATGGCCGTTGCGAGATGATTCTCCTGGAGGTCTCCGAAACCGAAATCTACGAAGTCAAGCCTTCTACCAAGGCGTGATCATAAGCCCCCTTTTGCCTGAACCCACGGGAAACAGACGCATCGTGAAGACGGATAGGGGGATGAATGGGTGATGATGAACATGGAAACGGGAAGGCTAGTAGCCTTCCCGTTTTGTTTTCTGGGAGTCATGTTCCTGGCTAATCCACCTTTTGCAGGATCAGCGCGGTCCGGTTGGTGAGGTAGACCGAGAGGAAGGGCTCGTCGTTCTCGTCGGGTATGGTATGGTGAATAATCTGGCTGTCTACCCGGTCATGCCCCCCGAAGCCGGGGGCATCGGAGTTGAGCAAGATGCGGTAGCTCCCCGCCTCGGGCACCCAAAAGCGGTAGTCGGCCACCGAGCGCTCGGGGTGAAAGTTGAACAGAAAAATGAGGTTGGCCCGCTCAAAGACGATGACTTTGTTCATCTCATCCATGTTGAGCTGCTTGGCCGGCAGGGCCGCCAGCACCTCGTGGTCCTTGAGCACCGAGAGCATCGCCCGGTCAAAGTCCCGGAGGTACTTGTACTTGAGGTCCTCGCGGTCCACCAGGGACCACTGCCGGCGGGCGTACTGATAGGACCAGTTGTTGCCCTCGCGGGGAAAGTCGATCCACTCGGGATGCCCAAACTCATTGCCGATGAAGTTGAGATAGGCCTCCCCCCCCAGCGAGGCGGTAAAAAGCCGCAGCAGTTTGTGCAGCGAGATGCCCCGGTCGATGACCGGATGGGGATCATCTACCTGCATATGCCAGTACATCTCCTGGTCCATCAGCCAGAAAGCCAGGGTTTTATCCCCGACCAGCGCCTGGTCATGCGACTCGGCATAGGCGACGGTCTTCTCTTTCCAGCGGCGATTCACCAGGGTATGCCACATCTCGTGGATGTTCCAGTCCTCGTCGCGGCAGTGCTTGAGCAGCTTGATCCAGTAGTCGGGGATGCCCATCCCCAGGCGGTAGTCAAAGCCCAGCCCACCGTCTTCGACGGTGCGGCAGCAGCCGGGCATGCCGCTCATGTCCTCGGCGATCGTGATCGCCCCGGGCTTGAGGTCATGCGTGAGGATATTGGCCAGCTGCAGGTAGGTGACGGCGTCCCACTCGACGCCGTCCTTGAAGTACTTGTCGTAGTGGTCAAAGGTGACGTAGTCTCCGTGGTGGAAGTACAGGATGGAGGTCACCCCGTCAAAGCGGTAGCCGTCGAAGTGGAACTCTTCCAGCCAATAGGCGATGTTGGAAAGCAGAAACTGCTGCACCTCCCGCTTGCCGTAATTGAAAAGCTTGGAGTCCCAGGCGGAGTGCTCGCCCCGGCCCCCGGGGTGGAAGTACTGGTCTTCGCTGCCGTCGAAGCGGTTGAGGCCCTCAGCCAGGTTTTTCACGGCATGGGAGTGCACGATGTCCATAATCATCGCAATCCCCATGCTGTGGGCCTTGTTGACCAGGTATTTGAGGTCCTCGGGCGTCCCAAAGCGGGAAGAAGGGGCAAAGAAATTGGAGACGTGGTAACCAAAGGAGCCGTAGTAGGGGTGCTCCTGCACCGCCATCATTTGCACGGCATTGTAGCCCAGGTCCTTGATCCGGGGGAGAATCTTGTCTGCAAATTCCCGATAGGTCCCGATACCGGCTTTTTCCTGTGCCATACCGGTATGCGACTCATAAATAAAAGGCGTCCCCAACTTATTCAGATCAAAGTCCTGATCGGTCCAGACGAAGGGCTTCTCCGGTTGCCAGATTTGCCCGGCAAAATCGTGTGTATCCGCATCCTGTACGGCCCGGAAGATGTAGGCCGGCAGCCGGTCCATGGAGGTGCCATCGGCACCATGCACGTGCACCTTGACGAGCTGACCGTGATGCAGGGCATCGGCAGGCAGCTCGATTTCCCAGACCCCATCGGGGCCTTTGGTCATGAGGTGCGACTCCCGGCTCCAGCCGTTGAACTCGCCCGTGAGGGCGAGCTGCCGGGCCGCCGGGGCCCACTCCCGATAGGTCCATACCTGACGCTCGGCATCGAAGTGGATGCCGAAGTGCTGGTAGGCCCGAGCAAAGCGGGCGAGGCTACCGTACCCTTCGGCGATGGCGGCCATGGTCTCCAGCGCCCGGTCCCGCCGGGCCACAATATCGGCTTCGTAGGGGCCCAACCAGGGGTCGTCGGCCACGAGGGCTATGGGTTTAGAGGTATCAGCCATATATGCAATAGTTGGTTTGTACAGAAAAAAACAAAAAAACGGATCTTGCCCCCTAGAGCGGCCGATCCACGTAATCGTCGAAGGTCTCGGTTTTTCGCTGGTAGCCAGCGCCGAAAAGAGGCGAGGAAATCAAAAAATCGGCTGTGGCGCCATTGCAGGCCGTCGGTACGTTGTACATGGTCGCGATGCGCAGCAACGCCTTGACGTCTACATCATGGGGTTGCGGCGTCATGGGGTCCCAGAGGAAAACAAAAAAATCGATCTTTCCCTCGGCGATCATCGCCCCCAGTTGCTGGTCGCCGCCCAAAGGTCCCGAGCGCAAGCGCGTCAGGGAAATCTCCCGATCTTCGATGGCGTCATCCAAGAGGGCGCGCAGCTTCTCCTCTACCAGCCGGCCCGTGGTACCGGTGCATACCAGATCACAGTCTTTGAGCTTGGCCCAGTTGGCGGTTACCCACTCGACCAGTTCGGGCTTGCGGCGATCATGGGCAACAAGAGCAATCTTCATAGGAATAAGACCAGATTGATACAGATCCAAATCGGGTTGATGGAACAGGCCACCTCCACAAGATCAAACATAAGGAAAATTACGGGCGAATGTAAAAAGGCTGACGAATTCTCCTGGGGGCTTCTGTACCTTTGGGTATATGAAAACGTCCCGTTTTTTGGCTGCGCTGGCCCTGATGGGCTGGGCAAGCCTTATGGAGGCTTGCGACAGTCCCCCTCCCGCCGCCGAGGCGGCGGCACCCCTCACCGCCCAGGCGGTAATCGACCACGCCATCGCCGCCCACGGCGGGGCGGCCTATGATACCGTCGCCGTCCAGTTTCGCTTTCGCGACCGCAGGTACCGCCTGCGCCGTGACCACGGCCGCTATCAGTACGAGCGCCTCTTCGTCCAGGCTGGCGACAGCCTGCGCGATGTGCTCACCAATGAGACCTTTACCCGCTACCGCCAGGGCGCAGTGGAACCCCTCAGCGACAGCCTCGCTGGCCTCTACCGCAATTCGGTCAACTCTGTGGCCTACTTTGCCCTGCTCCCCTACGGCCTCAACGATCCGGCGGTTATCAAGGAATATCTGGGGCAAGAAACCCTGGACAGCACCGCCTACCACAAGATCCGTGTCACATTCCGGCAGGAAGGCGGCGGCGAGGATTTCGAAGATGTCTTCATCTATTGGATCCACCCTGACAGCTGGCAGATGGACTACCTGGCCTACCGCTACCACACCGACGGGGGGGGCCTGCGCTTCCGGTCCGTCATCCGGACCCAGGAGGTTGCGGGCATTCGCTTTCAGGACTACGCCAACTACAAAGGCGATCCGGATCGCCTCGCGTTGGAAGATTCGGGGAAGGCCTTTGTACGGGATAGCCTGACCCTCTTGTCCCGGATCGAACTGGAAGCGCTCCAGGCTCTGCCCTAGCGGTCCAGGATCAGATAGCGATGCGCAAAATCCAGTGGATCGACCTGCGGGTACAGCTCCGCAATGAGGTCGGCCGGGTCGTAATCGGGGGCCAAGGCGGGTAAACTCAGCACCCGCTCCTGTACCGTCCCATCAGGCTGGATGGCCTGCTTGAGGGCTTCGATCTGCCGAAAGGCCGCCGGCTGCTGGTGGCGTACCACCCGCTGGGCCTTTTTGTGCAAATTGCTCAGGTAGCGGGCATTCTTCACCTCCAAGGCCTTGGCCGAGCGGGCCAGGGTGGGTGAAAGCTGCTCCGCAATGTAGGCCTCCAGGCGAGCCACCTGGGCCAGCAGCTCGGATTCCAGCGCCTTGAATTCCGTGTCGTCCCACACCTGCGGCATGTAGGTGCGGTAGAGCGCGTGCAGCGGCTGTTGCAACTCGGGGAGTTCAAAGCCCATCTCGGTCCAGGCCCGGGCCTGCTCAGGCCGGAAAAGCGTGGCCGAGAATCGCGGCAGCACCGCCGGGAAAGCCACCCCAAAATGGTCAAACACCCCTTTGAGCTGCAGCCAGTAGGACAATTCGCCCCAACCACCGAAGTAAGCCAGGTTGGGGAGGATCATCTCCTGATAGAGGGGCCGCAGGCTCACGTTGGGGCTGAAGCGCTCGGGATGCGCTTCGACCAGGGCCTGCATCTCGGCCGGCGACCAGTGCAGGTC
>RFHL01000093.1 GCA_003696875.1 Bacteroidota bacterium
CATCTATGCAATATAAGGAGCCTCTTTTGTTCATTATTCCCAAATGTCTTTGTAACAGACAACTATGGAGCATGACTTTAAATTGGTTTGCAAAAAATAGCCATATAGAACCATTGGCTTGGAAGCTAAGTGTGTTGTTGTTAGTTACTTGCTTTACCGGCGGGCAGGTGAATGCCCAATCCCTTGCATGGGCAAAGCAAATAGGTGGCCCAATCTTTGACGGGAGTAGTTCCATAGCAGTAGATGCCGCAGGCAATGTGTACACGGCCGGTGCCTTCCCGGGCACGGTGGACTTTGACCCCGGCCCAGGCAACAGCCCCCTGACCTCAGCCGGGAGTTTTGACGTGTTTGTGCAAAAAATGGACCCTGATGGCAACTTCCTGTGGGCCAGGTCTTTCGGGGGCAATATGGTAGACAATGCTCATGCCCTGAGCTTGGATGCCTCGGGCAATGTCTATA
The DNA here is from genome assembly GCA_003696875.1 of Bacteroidota bacterium. GTDB lineage: Bacteria > Bacteroidota > Bacteroidia > J057 > J057 > RFHL01. Next base: position 460 of record RFHL01000093.1, read on the forward strand.
CCACCGGTTCATTCTCTGGCACCGTGGATTTTGATCCGGGGGCGGGTACCGCCGAGCTGACGGCTAGCGTGATTGACATCTTCGTACAAAAAATGGACCCCAGCGGCCAATTTCTGTGGGCCAGGTCTTTTGGGGGAAGCGGGCTAGACGAAGGCTACGCCATCGCCTGCGACGCACTCGGCCATGTCTATACCTGCGGAACCTTCAGCGGCACGGTAGATTTTGACCCCGACACAGGCGTATTCAATCTCACGGCCGTCGGTAGCGACGACATTTTTGTGCAAAAACTGGATGCTGACGGCAATTTTCGCTGGGCCGTCTCCTTTGGGGGCGCTGAGGCTGATCGGGTCAATTCCATTGGCGTAGATGGTGACCTGTACCTCACCGGGTCGTTTGGGGGCACTGCAGATTTTGACCCTGGCGCTGGCACCATCAATCTCACGGCCGTCGGTAGCGACGACATTTTTGTGCAGAAACTGGATACGGCGGGAGCCCTCCTCTGGGCGGTGTCTTTGGGGGGGGCACAGGAGGACTATGGCACTTCCCTCTCGGTAGATGCGCTCGGGAATGTGTACACAACGGGGGCTTTTAAGGAAACCGTGGATTTTGACCCCGGAGCCGGCACGGATAGCCGGGCTTCGGTGGGTAGCTATGACCTCTTTGTCCTGAAACTGGATGCTGACGGCGTGTTTCAGTGGGCGACCTCCCTGGGGTGGACCAATCGGGACGAAGGGCAGGCCATAACCGCCGATGCTGCCGGCAATGTGTACCTCACCGGGGCCTTTCGGGAAACCGTGGACTTTGACCCTGGGCCGGGCACGGCCAGCCTCTCTTCCGACTTAGGGAGTGCGGACGTCTTTTGTGCTGAAGTTAAGCCCGGCGGGGGACTTCCTCTGGGCTAGTGCTTTCGGGGGATTCAGTATCGACGAAGCGTATGCCATCGCCATAGACGGTGCCGGGGCAGTGTACACTACCGGCGGCTTTCGGGGAAGCGTAGATTTTGACCCCGGGGCGGGGGCGGCACTCCTCACGGCCGCCGGGAGTTACGACATTTTTGTGCAGAAAATGAGTGATGCGACCACGGCCATGGATGAGGCGGATTTTGGCCTCCCGCTCGTGGTTTATCCCAACCCCAGCCGAGGTCTGATCGAAATCGCCTTTGCAAGGCCCTTGCATAAGGTAACCATCGACCTGATGGATGGGCAAGGGAAGGTGTTGGCCACCCAACCATTCGACGTAGTTACCCATGTGCCATGGTCATTCGAAGGCCCGGCCGGCCTCTATTTTTTACGCATCACAACGCCTCAGGGGCAAAGGGTGGTCAAATTGATCAAAGAGTGAGGTTCCCTCATTTTTCCTGATAGAGAATTTTTTACCCCAAAAACTATGCGGATCCTGTGTACTTGCCTGGGACTGTGGCTGGTCGTGACTGGCCTGGCTCAACCCACCTGGCCCCTGCTCGACCCCGACTTTGCCGGGAGCGGCTATCGCCTCGAAGGGACCGAGGCGGTCCCCACCGCCATCGTGCAAGATAAACTGACCGGTATCATCTACGTGGCTGGCAATCGCCCGGCCACGGGTGAGCCGATCGTGCGGTCCTACCTGGAGGATGGGACCTCCAATACCCTGTTTGGCCAGCAAGGAGAGGTCGTAGTCGAGGCGGGTGGGCCCATGGTAGCCTCTGCCATGGCCATTCAGTACGCGGGGCCCCATCCCCGGCTGTTTGTATCGGGGACTGAAGGCGGTGGAATCTGGAACAATGTGGCGGTAGCCTGCTTGCGACTGAATGGAAACCCCGACAGCAGCTTTAACGGGGCGGACTCGCTCTCCGGCGATTACGGCTGGGTGCGGGTGCCCGTGACCGGGGCAAGCAAGGTGCGCCAAATCCTGCCCCTGCCCGATGGCAAGCTCTACCTCGGCGGGGAGAGTACCATCAGCCAGGTGGTGGTGCGCCTCAACCCCAGTGGGGCCTTTGATCCTACCTTTGCCAATGGCGGCACCCTGCGCCACAGCATCGGCTTGGTACAGGATGAGGGTGGGGCGATCGCCGTGGATCAGCTCGACAACCTCTACCTCGCGGGTATGGGCCGCATCGGCACCGATGTCATGGGGCAGGTGGCCTGCTTCTTGCCCAATGGCCTGCCCAAGCTCGACTTTGGTACGAATGGCGAATTGCTCATCGATCCAGCCCCGGGCGAGATCAGCCAGCAAATCTTCTGCGCCTACGACGAGAGCGCCTTCGACTTCCGGGTCATGGCGAGTTGGGACCAGTCCCAATTGGCGCAGGGCGTCCTGCTCTCCCGCTTCAACACCCAAGGGCAAGTACAGAACGGACCCGTGATTTTTGGTTTTGGGGCGAATAAGCGCCTGGGCGGCATGCAGATCTTGCCCGATGGCAAGCTACAAGTAGCCGGGGCGGCCCATTTTGCTGGACAAGAAGATTTTTTCCTGCATCAATGGACCGACAACCTGGCCCGGGATGATGACTTTGGAGACGAAGGCCTGGTCAAGGCCGGCCTGCCGCAGGTGCTGCCGGGCTACAGCCTGGGCGCTCAGGTCTCGGCGGCCTTCCAGGCCGATGGCAAGGTGCTGCTCTGCACCACCGTCGACGATGGCAGCGGACCCCAATGGGCACTCTTTCGCCTGGACCCCAAGGCCGTGCTGCCGCCTGATCCAGTCGCAGACAGCGTGCGGGTCTTCTCCCTCAACAAAGCCAGCCTGCGCAGCCGCATGGCCGTTACCACCGACCTCGACGGTGACGGCGACGAAGACCTGCTCGTGCAGGACAAAAACCGCCTCTGGGCGGTGGAGACCGTCAGCGACCCCGACGGCAGCGGGCGAATCCTCTTTCATCCCGAGTGGCGGTTGCTGCTGGAGCGCAACACCACGGACCTGTTGGCCATCGACCTGGCCGACACCGACGGCGATGGGGAGGAGGAGTGGCTGCTGGCCTATCCCGGCGCCATAGAGGTGCTGGAGCCAGTACAGGTGGACTTCGAATCCGCCAGCCCGCCCCCTGCCCCGACCACTCAAGGGATCATCGCCATCCTGATCGCGCTAGCGCAGATGGACCTCGCCCCCGGCGACTTCAACGGTGACGGGCTGGACGACTTTGCTGTGGTGGCTTCACAACACGATACTGCCGCCGTTTATCTCAGCCAGGGCAACGGGCAGTTTAGCCGGAGGATTCTGTACACCGGCACGGGAGGCCAGTTTTTGGAAACCGGAGACATCGACGACGATGGCGACCTGGACCTGATCGTAGGCGGCGGGGCCTGGAACCTGGGCGGCTCCAATGTCTGGATCAATGACGGGCAGGCCAATTTTACCTCCGTCTATTCGATGTGGCCCCCCGCTAGTAGCGTCCAACTTATCGACCTAGACCAGAATGGCTCGCAGGAGCTACTCTGGTACGAGCTTTACGGGCCCACGCCCGACCTGTGGTATTCCTCCGTCAGCACCCAAAATCAGCTGACTTTTTCTGCGCCTCAAATTTTGGTGCCGAATGTAGGGCATGGTTTTTACGTGGAGATTGATGGCCTTACGGACAAAATGTTCGGCATCCACACCAACCCTATCAGCCGCAGCCTCTCGCTCACCGTCGATCCGGACCTTGGCCAGCCCAACCCCGCCGACAGCGTGGCCTATTACCGGGGAGCGACGCTGAGCTTCTTTTCCGGGCCGGAACCTGGGAAAGCGGACCACTTCATGGGAGCCTGGACCGGCAACCTGGTGGAGCAGAACCTCTTTTTCAACGCTCCCGACCCCAACGCCATCGACGTCTGGGAGCGGGCCCTGGTCTTTGCCCCCCACGACCTGACTGATCTGCTGATGCAGGACTTCGACGGCGACGGAGACCTCGACATCCTGGCTCTCGATCCGGGTTTTCCGCTGGACGACCGCACCGGCAGCCGCCTGCTGGGCTACGAAAACATCAACGGCGACCTCTACGAGCCCTTCTCCCCCGCCGTCCCGGTCAACGGCCTCTGGGCCATGGCTCCCCTCGACTTCAACGGCGATGGCAAGCTGGACCTGCTGGCCAGCAGCGCCTATGATGGCGGACTTTATTTCATGGAGCAGGAGAACCTCTATCGCTGGCATACCC
>RFHL01001067.1 GCA_003696875.1 Bacteroidota bacterium
CCTGGAGGGTAGCCTTCCTCGGTGGCACAGAAGTCGATGCCGGAAAGGACATTGGCCACGGTCCCGTTGGATGATTGCAGCTCCCGAAGCCACTGGTATTGCCTTTCGGCAAGGTCGGGCCTGCGAACGAGTGACATCGCAAGCCGAAGCTCCTTTCCAGTCTGTCGGGAGGCAGCAAAGAGTCCCTCCGCCAGGGCCGCCACCTTCTCTTTCCAGCTAGACTCCGTTTCCAGCGGCGAGAAGAGCATCCGGTACTCGGCAAAGTCGGCCTCTTCTGTGTTGGCTACCCGCAGGGCAATCTCGTGGAGTTCCTCCGGGTCGGTGTGGGACAGGGAGATGACCAGGTCAAAGGCGCACTGGAAGGCCTCGAAGTTGCCTGCTTGCCTTCTGTGTGTGGTGTTAAATTTTTTTAATCTTTCTTTTTCACCGGAAAAATAGTAACAGCTTTCGAGGTAGCGCTTCCCCTCCGAGGTTTTGGAAAAGAGGAGTTCCCAATCGGGAGTGCGTCCGTAGCATTTTTTGTAGGATTCGGTAAAGATCTCTTTGCGGGGCTCCTTTCGGTCATGGAGCCAGTAGAGCTCATCGAGACCGAGACAGCCATACAGGTGGGAGTGGAGTTCGATCCGGCCATAAGTTCCGTTCATGAGGCTTCCAGTGGGACGCATCCTCAAGGGCTAGTCCAGGATCAGGCGGCTGCCCTTGCCCTTTGTTGGATCGCTCAGGCGGGCCTTGCCGGAGCGTATTTCCATTTCCGTGCGTATGACCTCGGCGTAATCCGGAACATTGCGGTATTTCTGGAGCAGGGCAGGCAGGCTCGCATCGGGCTTTTTTCGAATGGAGCGCAGAAGCAGGTTCAGATTCCGGCGGTGGAGTTCCGCTTCAATGAGATCCGTGAGTTCCGGATAGTCCGGCAAGGTCTTTCGAAAGAGACGGGCCTGGGTTTTTAGAAACTCGGTGGACCAGTGGCGGGCGCGGGCCTTCATGCGGGACAGATATTCCGGCGTGATGTAGTATTCCC
>RFHL01001068.1 GCA_003696875.1 Bacteroidota bacterium
AATGCGCATCTTGGGGATACCCTCCTCAATGGCCTTGGCCATGCCGCCATAGGATTCTACTTCCTGGATCAGGTCCCAGGCCCGATGCACCAGCTCATGGGTGAGCCGCTCGACGTAGAAGGAGCCGGCCCAGGGATCTACGGCGGCGGTGATACCGGTTTCTTCCTGCAAATACAGCTGGGTGTTGCGGGCAATCCGGGCCGAGAAGTCGGTGGGCAGGGCGATGGCCTCGTCAAAGGAATTGGTGTGGAGGGACTGGGTATGGCCAAAGCCGGCGGCCAGGGCCTCGATACAGGTGCGGGCGATGTTGTTCATCGGATCCTGTTCGGTGAGGCTCCAGCCAGAGGTCTGGCTGTGGGTCCGCAGCGACATCGACTTGGGATTCTTCGGGTCAAATTGCTTCACGAGCTTGGCCCAGAGCAGGCGGCCGGCCCGCATCTTGGCGATCTCCATAAACATATTCATCCCGATGGCCCAGAAGAAGCTGAGCCGCGGGGCAAATGTGTCAATATTCAGACCGGCCTTGACGCCGGTGCGCAGGTATTCCAGGCCATCGGCCAGGGTGTAGGCGAGCTCCAGGTCGGCGGTGGCGCCGGCTTCCTGCATGTGGTAGCCCGAGATGGAGATGGAGTTGAAACGGGGCATGTTTCGGGAGGTGAACGCGAAAATGTCCCCTATGATGCGCATGGAAGGCGTGGGCGGATAGATGTAGGTGTTCCGCACCATGAACTCCTTGAGGATGTCGTTCTGGATGGTGCCGGCCAGCTGTTCGGGTTTTACCCCTTGTTCCTCGGCCGCCACGATGTAAAAGGCCATGATGGGGATCACGGCGCCATTCATGGTCATCGAGACCGACATTTCATCCAGTGGGATGCGGTCAAAGAGGATCTTCATATCCTCGACCGAGTCGATGGCTACACCGGCTTTGCCCACATCACCCAGGACCCGCGGGTGGTCGGAATCGTAGCCGCGGTGGGTAGCCAGGTCAAAGGCGACCGACAGGCCTTTTTGGCCGGCGGCGAGATTGCGCCGGTAGAAGGCATTGGACGCTTCGGCGGTAGAGAAGCCGGCATACTGCCGGATGGTCCAGGGCCGGGCGGCATACATAGTGGAGTAGGGGCCCCGCAGAAAAGGCGGTAGGCCCGCCGCGTACTGCAGGTGCTCCAGGCCAGCGAGATCGGCGGCCGTATATACCGGCTTGATGGCGATTTTCTCAGGCGTTTCCCAGTGGGAGTCTGCCATGGGGGTGCTGCCCCCAGGTTGGCGAGGGGTGCTATATGGAATCTTGCTGAAATCGGGTCGCATGATAGGGTGTGGTCAGGGGTGGACAAATCAGGCAGGGACTACGGATTGAAGGAGGCTGGCGAGATACGCCTGGGCGTCAAGCCCGGCGTAGATGAGGTCGTCGACCGGCAGAGATTCGGCTCCTTCGGGCTTGCCCGCCAGAATGATGCGGATATCAGGCAAGGCGGCCCGGAGGCGACTGATGAGTTCGGGGCCTTGCTCAAAATAGGCGGGGTCGGCGCTACAGAGGACGACGGCTTCTGGTTTGGCCGCAATGGCTTCTTGTAGGGAAGCTTCTACCTCCTGCGGGTTGCTGTTTTCCAGCACCTCCCAGCCGCCGCTTCCGATCAGGTTGCGGGCAAACTGGCTGCGGGCGTTGCGCATGCGGGTATCGCCGAAGAGGAGGAGAAAGGCGCGTAGGCGCTGCCCGCCGCGGGCGGCGGCAAAGGCATCGGCGCGCAGGCGCAGCTGCTCGAAGGGGACGGCCTGCCGGCCGTCGTCGGCGGTGGGATCGCCGGCCAGGGTCTCGCTGGGGTGTGGGTAGTTGTTGACCCCGATCTGGGTAAGCCGTCGCTTGGCCAGCAGCTGCTCTTGGGCGGTGCGGGCCTCGGCCAGTAGTTGGCCGATCTGGCCGCTGGCCAGGGCGGCGCGGAAGCCGCCTGCGGCTTCCAGTTCCTGGAACGAGGTCCAGGCGGCTTCGCCCAGCTGATCGGTCAATTGCTCGACATAATAGGAGCCACCGGCCGGGTCTTGCACCTGATCCAGGTAGGCTTCGTGCTTCATCAGGTGCTGGATATTGCGGGCCAGCCGCAGCGAGGTGTCGCTTTCCGCATGGTCTACCCGGTCGTAAGCGCTGACCACCACGGCTTGCACCCCCCCAAAGACGGCCGAAATGGCCTCCGTGGTGTTGCGCAGCAGGTTGGTATGCCGATCGTAGCGGGAGAGGTTGCGGTAGGCGGTGCGGGCGATGAGGAAGGGCGACTGTAGGTCGGGGTCCGTAAAGCCCATGCTGTCCAGTACCTTGGCCAGCAAGACCCGGAAGGCCCGCCATTTGGCTACCTCCAGGAAAAACTGGCTGCCCGTGGCAAAGGTGACCGCCAGATTTCGGAGGTATTCCTCCTGAGCGTCCCGGCCTTCGGTTTCGCCCAGCCAGACCAGGTAGTCCACGAGGGTACTCAGGGCGAAGGCGAGCTCCTGCACGGCATGGCCGCCTTGCTCGTGGATGTAACTGAAGTCGGCTGCGCAGGCCCGGAAGTGGGGCGAGGTCCCAAATGCGTCCAGGGCCGCACGGAAGTTTTCCAGATCAAAGTCAGAGACGGTTTTTCCGGTCTTGGCGCTACGGGACAGGGGATCGTTGACCAGCGTGCCGGTCAGGTGCTCCGGACGGGTCCCATCCTGCTGGGCGATGGCCACATAGAGATCGCTGGCGAGCAGGCTGGGCATCGCCGGCCAGTCGAGATGCAAGGCGGTGTGTGTGATATCCAGATCGCTTAGCAGGGCCTCCAGGGCCTTGGTTTCGGAGGTCTGGCCTCGGACCCAGACGGCCGGGATGTCGCTGGACTGAGCCGATCGCAACAAGCTACGTCCTTGTGGGCCGGTCTGGACCGGGATTTCCTGTACGATCTGCCAGCCGGGTCCGTCGGCATGAAAGCGGTTGCCCCGACGATATGGGTACACCCCCGGAGTCCCATCTATCCCGTTGGCGGTCACATCTAGGTCCTCTGCGGTGTACACGGGTGAGAGGCGGAGCGGGCCCGCCGGGCGCCAGGCGAGCTTTTCCAGTGGCTTCCCTTTCAGGTCATTGGCGATTTTTTCCAGCCAGGCTTCCTTGGAAACCGGGGGAAACTCGGCAAATAACAGCGGATCGTTTTTTGGGGTCATGAGAGAACAATGAGTGAGGTGGGCCGAAAGGCAAAAGATGAGGGCAGAGATACAGCTTCCCCCTGCCGAGGGAGCGCCTTTCGAACAATTTGTCTAAATTTACGTTCGCATACCAAGCCCATACAATGACTTAATTCACTCCTATGGCTGAAGTTAAACATATTCCCGTCTCCTTTACACAAAGTGCCATCACTGAGCTGAAAGCCATCCGTGACCAGGACCAGGTGCCCGCCGATCACTATCTGCGGGTGGGCGTCAAGGGGGGCGGCTGTTCCGGACTATCGTACGTTCTGGACTTTGATCGGAAGCAGGATTTTGATGAACTGTACGAAATAGACGGACTTGCCGTCATCATGGACAAGCGCCACAGCCTGTATGTCGCAGGCATGGAGGTCGACTACCAGAGCGGGCTCAATGACCGGGGCTTTATCTTCAACAATCCCAACGCCAGCAGCACCTGTGGGTGTGGGACCTCCTTTGCGACCTGAGCCGGAGGG
>RFHL01001069.1 GCA_003696875.1 Bacteroidota bacterium
GCATCGGAGAGGCTGCGGGTGCCGGTGGCTTTGCGGGGCAGGATGTAGGAATCGAGGCTGCGCACGCGCATGGGGCGGTCGGTTTCACGCACGACCTGCCCGTCGGGGCCAATTTCTTGCCGCCAATGGCTCTCGACACTGCGGTTTTTGGACTCGGTGATCTCCCGGGTGTTGCCGCCGGAGTTGCAGCAGTCGGTGATTACGACCACGTGGGCGCCTTTTTCGGCGACCAGATCCAGCAGGGTAGCGATCTCCTTGTCGGCGAGGTCCATGCCATCGGGCAGGCGACTGTCATAGCAGACGAGGGTTTCGTTTTTGCCATCGCCTTCGATCGGCAAAAAGATCTCATGGGCGCGCTCCTGTGAGCCGTGTCCGGAGAAGTAAAAGAAGGCTGTGTCATCGGGCCCGGCTTGGGTGAGATGTTCCTCAAACTTCTTGACGACGGCCAGCCGGGTGGCCTGGGCGTTTTCCAGCACCTCCAGGTGCAGGGGCGTGTTGTTATCGGCTGCCCGCTGCTGAAGAAAATCCCGGATGGCCCGCATATCGTTGACACAGCCATCGAGGGCGGGCACCGGGGGCTGATACTTGTCGATGCCTACGAGCAGGGCGTAGAGACTGCCTTGAGCCATGGGAGGGGGGGATTTGGACGTCGTGGGAGAGAATAGAAGCTGGAAAATAGAAAAATGCCTGCAGGATAAAAAGTCCGGCAGGCAGCAGCTTTTTCCGCAGGGGGAAGCGGCTCAGGGATACCATCAGGGAAAGAGGTAGCGCAGCGTCACCCCGGCCTGGTTGCCGGAGGGAATAGGGCTACCGCTGCCCATCTCCAGGGTGGGCTTAATATCAAAGCTCAGGGCAAAAGGCTGATTTTCGGAGACATACTCGAAGCCGACGAGGGCGTCCACCCCCCAGACAGATCGCCGGGACTGCTCGGAGGAAAAAATTCCCTGATAACCGCCATGCAGGCCTCCCCCGGCAAAGAGATAGAAGCCGCTGCGGTAACCCAGTTCCAAGTGAGGCGCCAGCAGCGCGACGGCCTGCAGGCCGTCCTGCCGGTAAATCAGTTGGGTCTCCAGGGCCAGAAAGCTGTTGACAAACTGCTTATAGGCGAGGCCGGTGGCCGAACCCGTCCGGAAGCCGAGGCTACCGAAGTACGTCTGCCCCAAGGCGGGAAGGATCGCAAAAACGGACAGCGCTGCCAGCAGCGCCAAGGAACGCACGTTCATATCAATCAGAAGCTAAGGTGGCGGGCCTGGCCCGTCAAAATGTGTAAGGGATGACGCAAAGGTAAAAAGGATTCCATCGGAACAAGGATTCTGTTCGATGAATGGCGTGCATCACCCGCTCTCTGGAATAATAAAACCGCTCGGCGGGCATACCCTACTGCCAAAAAGCAAAAAAACCTGCTCATGATGAGCAGGTTTTGGCTGGTCGGGATGGGCAGATTCGAACTGCCGGCCCCTCGCCCCCCAGACGAGTACTCTAACCGGACTGAGCTACATCCCGAGCCTTCGCGACGCGACCGGGGTCGCTTTTTCAATCGCGGATGCAAATATCTAAAGAGATTCCTTTAATTCCAATAAAAAGGACCGCAATTTTATGAGGGTCTCACGCACCTGCACCTCCTGTTCCAGGCCCTGATGGTCAAGCTTCATCCGCTCCTTGGCCCCCTTGATGGTATACTTCTTGGTCTTGAGCAGATATCGAATCTTCTTGAGCGTCTCGATGTCCTTCTGCGTATAGACGCGGTTGCCCTTGCGGTTCTTTTTGGGATTGATTTCCCGAAACTCGGTCTCCCAAAAGCGAATCAGCGAGGTCGTCAGGTCCAGGGACCGGGCGACCTCGCCGATGGTGTAGTATTGTTTCTGGATGTTTTCCACGCTGCAGCAGACGCGGGAAAAGGCCGCGTATTAGTCCATCGACATGTTCTCGACCTTGGCTTCTTCGCGCAGACGCACGTATTCTTCGGGCGTCAGGTCACCGTAGAAGTAATCGATCGGGTCGATCTTGCGGTCGTTCTTGATGATTTCGTAGTGAAGGTGCGGGCCTTTGGAGAGGCCGGTGTTGCCGGAGAGGCCAATGATGTCCCCGCGCTTGATGCGCTGGCCGACTTTCACCTTGATTTCGGAGAGGTGAGCATACTTGGTGATGTAGCCATAGCCACCGTGGTCGATCTCGACCTGGATACCATAGCCGCCGCGATTGCGGCCGGCGAGACGTACGACCCCGTCACCCGTAGCGTAAACCTCCGTACCGGTATTGGCCTGAAGATCCAGGCCGGTGTGCATCTTGCGAATCTTCTGGATGGGGTGCATCCGCATCCCGAAGCCGGAGATGACTTTGCCCGGGACGGGCTTGATGGCAGGGATATGCTTGAGCTCTTCCTCCTTCTTGCTCAGCAGGTCAAAAAGGAAAGAGTAGCTCTGATTCTGAATGTTCATCTTGTTCTGCAGGCGATCCAGACGCTGCTCAGCATCCCGCAGCACTTCGGGCTTGGAACCCTGACCGACGGCTTGCACGGCGCCCCCTTTACCTCCGTTCCAGAAGCCCTCATCAATCTGATCGGTATTGAGCAGGCTGCGGTAGAAGGCGTTGTCCTGGTTGTGCAGGACATCGATTTTTTCTTCCAGGGAGGCAAACTGTTTTTCGAGGCTGGCGACTTCCCGGATCAGGTCAGCATTTTGCTTTTTGAGAAAAGCTTCCTTGGGATTGTCGTAAGCAAAGAAAAAGACGGCGAGAAAGAAGCAGGAGAGAAGGGTAGCACCACCGACAAATGAGAGGACCTTTTTGGCTACTTGCTTGGGAGTATTCTGCTCAGGCTGGTATGTACAACTCTCTTCGTCGTAATAGTATAAAGTCTTCTTCGCCATGAGGACAGTAGGTTAAAGTGAAAACCTGTTGGGATTACAGAACAAGGCTTATTTGAGCAACCTTACTAAACAAGATTTGGC
>RFHL01001070.1 GCA_003696875.1 Bacteroidota bacterium
AAAAGCCGAGCTTGGCGGGCCAAGTGAGGCTTTTTCTGACGCCGTATGCGGGCAAGGGATCAAGCCAAAAGCGGACTTTATTTTTTGAGCGTTACTAAAGGCAGTTTTTTATCCCATATCCTTATCTGCATATCCGTATGCCCGCTATTACCTATCCGATTGATACGGAGGCTCCAGCGCCCGCCCTGCCGGCGATCGACCAGCTCAACCACCTGATCCGGGGGCGCCGCTCGGTTTTTCCTCAGCATTTTTCCGGCGAAGTGGTGCCTCGCGAGCAGGTCGAGATGATTCTGGAAAATGCCCACTGGGCGCCTACCCATGGTCGCACCGAGCCCTGGTTTTTTCATGTCTACAGCGGTGAGGGACTAGCCCAGTTTGGCGAGCTTCATGCGAAGCTCTATAAGCAGCATGCCCCTGCCGATCAGTTTTCGGAGGTGAAGTACGAAACCCTGCGCACCAAGCCGACTCACTGTTCGCACCTGATCGTGCTCTGCATGAAGCGGGGCAGCAATGAGAAAATCCCGGTCATTGAGGAAATCGAGTCCGTGGCTTGTGCCGTGCAGAACATGGCTCTGACCGTGGCCGCTCTGGGCCTGGGCGGCTATTGGGGCAGCGGTGGGATGACCTATCATCCTGCTCTGCGCGATGCCCTGGGCCTGGGCCCGGACGATCAGGTCCTGGGCCTCTTTCACCTGGGGGTCCCCAAGGCCGCACCGGCACAGGGCCTGCGCAAGACCCCCTGGACGGAGCATGTCGCCTGGCACGAGTAGCGCCCTCCGGTCAGGCCGGGATGGGTAGGTTGGGGGCACAGACTACTTTTATCCGTAGGTTGTATGTGGAAAAAGGGGGGTAACGTGTGCCGTCTTGTTTCTCGCCTCAAATAATCTCTCTCATGACCCATCCTCAGGCCGCCACCGCATTTAACCAAGACCGGGACCGTACCGGCTGGCACGACGAGTCGCTCTGGTTTGTCCGTCAAAAGCGCGACAAGGCCGCCCATGGTGTGCCCGAATGGGAAGAGCTCCGTGAACAGGCCAGCCAGATTAAAAGCTATGTCCTGTCCCACCTGGATGAGCTTCTCATACAGTTTGAGAAAAACGCCCGCCAACGTGGCGCGCAGGTGCACTGGGCCGCCGATGCAGCCGAGCACAATG
>RFHL01001071.1 GCA_003696875.1 Bacteroidota bacterium
GATATACTCAAGGAGATCGGAGAAGTTGCCCTTGTCGTAGGTGCCGGGTCAGGATGTCCCGCCGTCCCTGCGCAAAGAAGCGCTTCAGCCGGCCGCTGCGCGCGGCGCAGGCCGCCGGTACAGGGCCAGGCGATCGGCCGTATCCCGAAAGCCAAGCAAGGCCACGAAATCAGCATGAGAGAGCTGGTTCAGCGCCGCCAGTTTCAGGCCCAGCCAGGCCTGCTGGGCCGGGCTGAGGTCGATGGGGGTAATCCGGGCCGGGCCCACGCAGTAGCCCCAGGCCCCAGCCGCATAGCCGCTGCAGATAGGCCGGGGCACCCGAGAGGGTGGTGCTCCCATTTTCCTGAATGAGCTTCACCAGAACAGCCGGATCATATGCATCGACCCGGCGCAGATCCAGCGGTGGCAGCAGGGTAGGGGTGGCGGTACAAAAGTTGTGCAGCGCCACCACTGGAAAGGGGGTGAGGTCTACCTGCCCCGGGGGCGGGGCAAAGTGCGCCTTCAGGCTCAGATGCTGGGCCATCAGGATGTCGTGCGGGCGGTTGACGCCCTTGGGCAGGCCCGAGCTGCCCGAGGTGAAGGTGATGAGGGCCGGGTGGTCGTAGGGCGGTTCGAAGGCTGGGCCGAGGGATGCTGCTTCCCCGGCGGCGGCCAGCGCCGCGGGGCTCAGGCGGTGGGACACCCGCCGCCAGGGGGCCAGCAGGGCGCCCATCCGCAGCAGGCACGGGGCCAGCCGCTCGGGGGCTTCCCGGGCCTGCGTGAGGATCAGCTTGGCGATATTGGTGGACATGGCAGAATCTGTACGATGAGGACGATTGAGGCGGCCGCTCTTCCTCGTCGTAGAACGAAGGTAGGCAGGCTACCCACTTTCGCAACATCAGGGGCTGGAAAATGGTCTGAAAATAAGAGATATTGCGTATCCCGCAGGGGCCAACTTAGGACCTGCCTACCTCGTTTCCAGAAATACTCCACTTCCCCACTTCCCCAAGCTTATGCCCGCTCGCCTTCGTCTAATTGCGCTGCTGACTGCCGTCCTTTTCTTTTCCCTGGGCTTTGTCACCCCCACGGGAGGCGACCTCTTTGAGGTATCCCGCAACATGGAGATCTTTGGCCGTCTGTACACGGAGGTCAATAAGGTCTATGTCGATGAGACGGACCCGACCGGGCTCATGCGTACCGGAATCGACGCCATGCTGGCGCAATTGGACCCCTATACCAATTTTTACTCCGAGAGCCAGATCGATCTCTCGCGGCTGATGAATTCCGGGCAGTATGCCGGGATCGGCATCGAAGTGGGGCGGCGGGAAGACAAGATCCTCATCATCGAAGTGCAGGGGGAGAGTCCGGCCGACTCGGCCGGCCTGTTGGTGGGCGACGAGATCCTCGCCGTCGACAATGTGGCGGTGGCGGGGGCCGAGAGCCGCACGGTCGAGGAGGTGCGTAACCTGCTGCTGGGCGAAAAGGGGTCTCGTTTCTCCCTCTCTATTAAGCGGCCGGGCGAGCCGGCCCCGCGGGAGCTGTCCGTGGTGCGGGGGGGCTCTGAGGTGCAGGAGGAAAATGTCCCCTATTTTGGTCTGATCAATCCTGAGGTGGGCTATGTGGAGCTGTCTGGCTTCATGGCCAATGCCGGCAACGAGGTGGCCACCGCGGTACGGGCCCTCCGCAGCCAATCGCCCGAGCTGAAAGGCGTCGTGCTGGACTTGCGGGGCAATCCTGGCGGCCGTCTGGATCAGGCCGTGGAGGTCTCCAACGTCTTCATCCCACAAGGAGAGCTGATCACCGAGATGCGGGGTCGTACCAGTGATTCCCGCAACAAGTTTTATACCCTGCTGCCGCCGGTGGATACCGAGATCCCGGTGGTGGTCCTCATCAACGGGCGCTCGGCTTCGGCCTCGGAGATCGTCGCCGGTTCCATCCAGGATCTGGACCGGGGGGTCGTCATCGGGCAGCGCAGCTTTGGCAAGGGCCTGGTGCAAAATGTGCGCCCCCTCAGCTTTAATACCCAGATGAAGGTGACGATTGCGAAATATTACACCCCCAGTGGGCGCTGTATCCAGGCCATCGACTACTCGGTGCGCAATCCCGACGGCAGCGTGGGGCGTATCCCGGACAGCCTCATCAACAGTTTTCGGACCCAGAATGGCCGGCTTGTGTACGATGGGGGGGGGATTGATCCGGACATCGTCATTGAAAAGGCCTCCCCGGCGCCGGTGACCCAGGCCCTGCAGGCTCAGAATCTGATTTTTGACTATGTGAGTGCCTATGTGCGGGAGCATGACAGCATCGCCGCCCCCCGGGATTTTCGCCTGCCTGAAACCGTTTTTCCGGACTTTGTGGCCTTCGTCGAGGGGCAAGGGTTTGCCTTTCAGACCCATACCGAAATCCAGCTGGATCTCCTGGAAAAAAGCCTGGGAGAAGAAGGCTATGATACCCCGATGGCGGCACAGCTGGAGGCCATTCGGACCAAGCTGGAAGAGCAGAAGTCAGCAGATCTGGCCCGTTACCGGCCTGAGATTGAGGGACTGCTGGAGCGGGAAATCATCCGCCGGTACTATTTTCACCGGGGAGCGGTGGAAGCCAGCTTTGACCGGGACCCGGAATTGCTGGAGGCGGTACGCCTGCTGGGCGATTCTGACCGCTACCAGGCTATTTTGGCGGGTGAATAATCAAAAAGTTGAGAAACAGCCCAATATTGCATTGCATTTTTGATCCCGCTTCCGTATAATAAGATAGTTGGACTACCTAACCGCAATGCTTATGCTTGATACTGTACAACTCATCATCGCTCTGTCGATCGGAGCCATCGTCCTTGCCGGTGTCGTCTTTGTGATTCAGGACTATCGGGCGCATAAGCGCCGCTCGTCCGAGATGACCATGCGGAAGTACCAGCAGGCGGAACAAACGCTGAGGGCCCGCATGGGCCATCAGGAGCGCGAACTGGTCTGAACCTGCCCCGCCGCCTAGGCGGGGCGCATCAGACCCCTACCCAACATACTCAATAGCATCACGGGTGCTGCCCTGCGGGGTGGCACTCGTTTTTTTATGGAAAAATCCGGCCGGGGCGAAGAAGAATGCAAGAGCTTTTGTAGTTTTGCTATTGTATAAAATAGCAAAACTATTTTTTATGGAATGGCTCACCGACCCTGATACCCTGGTTGCGCTCCTCACCCTCTGCGCCCTGGAAATTGTCCTCGGTATTGACAACATCATCTTCATCTCCATCCTGGCGGGCAAGCTGCCCGAGGCCCAGCAGGCCAGGGCCCGGCAGACCGGCATCGGTCTGGCGCTCATCATGCGGCTCGGTCTGCTTTTCTCCATCTCCTGGATGATGCGGCTTACCGCCCCGCTTTTTACGGTGCTGGACAATGAGATTTCCGGCCGGGACCTGATCCTGCTGATCGGGGGCCTTTTCCTGATCTACAAGAGTGTAAAAGAGATCCACCACAAGGTAGAGGCAAGTGGCGACGATCAGCCCACGACCAAGGTGCTGAGCTTTGGGGCGGTGGTGGGGCAGATCCTGCTCATCGACCTGATTTTCTCGCTCGACTCGGTGATCACCGCCGTGGGCATGGTGGATCGCATCGAGGTGATGATCATCGCCGTGGTGGTGTCAGTGATCGTGATGTTGCTTGCTGCGGGTCCCATCAGCGACTTTGTCAACCGTCACCCCGCCATCAAGGTGCTGGCCCTCTCTTTCCTGATCATGATCGGGGTGGCCCTGATCGCGCAGGGGCTGGAGTTCTACATCCCCAAGGGATACATTTACTTCTCCATGGCCTTTGCCGTGGCGGTGGAGTTTATCCAGATCCGGATCGGGAGCCGCAAGCCCAATGCGGCGGAGTAAGCCGCCTCAACTCTGTCCCCAAAAGGCTTCAGGTGGGATGTGGACCAACTGATGCTGCAAGGCATAGACCACGAGTCCGGCAGTATTGCGACAGCCGAGTTTCTGGAGCAGGTTGTTGCGGTGGCCGTCTACCGTGCGGGCACTGATAAAGAGCTTCTCGGCAATTTCTCCGGTGGTGAATTGCTCGCAGATGAGCTGGAGCACCTCTTGCTCGCGCTCGCTGAGGTCCGGCCCAAAGGTCGCTTTGGGCCGGGTTTTCCGGATCATGTTTTCGCGGATGACAGCCATGACGGCATCGTTGTAGGCAAAGCCCTTGTCATGGACCTCCCGGATGGTCTGTTCGACCTCATCGGGCAAGCTGTTCTTGGGCAGATAGCTCGCCGCGCCGAGTTCGATCATATTGAGGATAAACTTCTTGCTGAAGTAGGTCGATAAAATGATGATCCGCAGGTCGGGATAGTCCCGCTGGAGAATTTTGGCGGTTTCGACCCCGTTCAGCTCGGGCATATTCAAGTCGAGCAGGAGGATGTCGGGGAGTTCGCCGCCGTCGGCGAGTTGGTCCAGCAGATCCTGGCCGTGCTGGGCCTCGAGCACGACCGACATGCCCCCAAAGTCCTCAAGCAGGATGCGCATACCTTTGCGAAAGAGGGTCTCGTCGTCGGCGAGGGCGATACGGATGGAAGGATTCATGCGGGTAGGGGCTGAGAAAGCGGGAGTTTGACGGAAAGCTGGACCCGCACCCCCTCACCGGGGGCGCTGTGGAGGTCGAGTTCTCCGGCCATCATTTGAAGACGGCTCTGGATGTTTTGCATGCCCAGCCCCTTCTGGTGGGCGGGATCGGTGGAATCAAAGCCGCGACCATTGTCGCGGTATTGGAGGCGGAGTTGGCCAGGCTGCTGCCACAGGTGGATGTGTACCTGGCTGGCCTGGGCATATTTGAGGGTATTGCTCAGCAGCTCATTCAGGATCCGGAAGAGGTTGAGCTCCACGATGGGGGCGATGCCGGAGGGGCGGTCCCCTTCGGCGGTGAAGGAGATCTCCATGGCGTGGGCCTGCTCCACACGCTCGCACAGCTCCTCAATGGCGACCTGCAGGCCAAAGCTGGCCAGGGTAGGAGGGAGCAGGTCGTGCGAGATGCGGCGGGTGGTGTGGATGGTGTCGTTGATCACGCTCAGCATGTCCTGGATACTGTCCTGGGCGTCGGGGGCTTTTTTGCGGAGCTGGTGCAGGTACAGATGGAGAACATTGAGCTTGGAACCCACCTCATCGTGTAGATCCTTGGCGATGCGGCCACGCTCCTCTTCCTGGGTCAGAATGTTGCTATGGAGCAACTCCTCCTGATGGGCGAGCCTGGCCGCCTGGGCCTTGAGCTGCTCCCGCCGCAGCTTGCCCTGCGAAAAGTTGAAAAACAGCACAAAGGTCAGTGCCAGCAGCAGCATGATGCCGATACCGGCCGATACGATGGCGATGACTTCCGGGGCGCCTTGCATGGAGAGAGGGTAGGGTGGTTGAAAGAGATACAGCTATATGGTCCTATTTGCCCTGAGCGGAAAAAATACGGAGCCAGCCCGGTGGGTGATGCCGCCAGGCCAGCCGGAAGATGGCCCACATCGCGACCAGCTGAAACAGGCTGCTGAAGATGGCATTGAACCCCCATATCCACTCGAAGGCCTCACTCATTTCCTCCTGGATCACCCATTGGCCAAACATGAAGATAAAGAGGCTGCCGGCATAATACAGGAGAATGGCGTAGCAGAGAACGCTGAAGACCTGGGGCTCCCGTTCGGTCAGGTCTATGCGGCCAAAGGCATCGAAAAAGTAGAGAATCACATAGGCGATCAGGCTGAGCTGTAC
>RFHL01001072.1 GCA_003696875.1 Bacteroidota bacterium
CCAGGGTGAGCCCCAGCGGGGCCAAGGGCCCCGCCCCTTCCCGCAGGACGACGATTTCGTCTTCGCCGCGGCTGCAATCGATCACCGTAGAAGGCGTAAGGTGCCCCACCCCGGCATCCATCACAAAGTCTACCTGATGGAGGTATCGCTCAATGATGACTTCCGGGTCGGAGATGTAGGCCGGATCTTCGTCGGCAGGTAGCGAGATGGAAGCCAGCGGATTGCCCAGCAGCTCGGTCAGCCGCTGGGTGATGGGGTGGTCCACCACCCGGATGCCGACCGTTTTCTTATGCTGAAAATGCCGGGGAATCTCCCGCGACGCCTTTAAGATAAAGGTGTAGGGACCCGGCAGAGCGCGCCGCATCAGCTTATAGACCGGGGTCGAAACCTGATTGGCGTAGGTGCCAATGATGGCCGTGCTTTCGCATACGCAGGTCAGGTGGGACTTGGCCGGGTCAATGCCCTTGATCTGGCACAGCCGGTGGACGGCCCGTTTGTTCTGGATGTCGCACCCCAGCCCATAGACTGTATCGGTGGGATAAATGATCACAGCCCCCTCGCGCAGGGCTTCCACCACCCGGCTCAGGTGGCGTTCCTGCGGATTGGCAGGGTGGACTTTCAGCAAAATCGCGGGCATGATAGGGGACTAATGAAGGGGAAATGGCATCCCGGAAGGCGGCCACAGGAGATGTGCCTAAAGATGGAAAATTTTCCCCTTTGTCGAAAATAGTTCTATTTTTGACCGGCAAACTCCTGCGACATGAATATACGTTCCCTGCTTCTGATCTCCGGCCTGTGGGTGCTCTCTATTCCCTTGGCCCAGGCCCAGAAAGGCTGGAAGGCCGGCCTCATCGGTGTGCCACAAGCGGTTTTTCTCTACAATGCCGATGACCTGAGCCTGGATGAGGACATCTACCGCATCGAGCCGCTCTGGGGGATGTCCACCGGCCTCAATCTGGGCTACAACTTCAATGACTACCTGGGCTTCCGGGTCAATGCGCTGTATGCCCAGCAAGGTGGTGCCTTCTCGGCGCTGCGGGACTTTGAAAACCGGACCACCTTTGTGACCCGGCTCAACTACGTCAAGCTGCCCCTGCTGTTGGGGTTCAATACCGGTCCCGAGAACCGCAAGGTGATGTTTACCATGTACGGCGGTGCCCAGCTGAACCTGCTCACCGGGGCCAACGAATACAGCAGCTATCCCATGCTGGAAGCGCCTCTGCCCGACAACGTGTCTGAGTTTCCCCGTACCACCGACCTCTATGAACCGCTGACCTACAGCCTCGTAGGTGAGATGGGACTGGACATTCAGTTACCGCCAGACAACTTTGTGCTGAACTTGCGCCTGCGGGCCGACTTCAGTCCCGTAGATGCCGAAAACAAGGGCGCGACCTATCGGGTCACCGACAACGGTACCACCTCCCGGGTGAACTATTGGGATGGCGTGCGTGGCGGTATTACCCGCCGGGCCGATACCTACGCCATGTCGGGTGGCCTCCTGATCGGGCTGACCTATACGTTCTCCTCCGCCGTCGCCCCCTGATGCGACAAGCAACGAATCCCCCGCCTGCCTGCGTTATGCTTCGTATGGCAGGCGGCTTCCTTGTGTGATGCCTGCTGGAAAAAGAACTTGTCTGCGTGATTGCTTATCTAAACGGAGCCCTGGCCGAACTGGAACCCACGCATGCCATCGTGGAGTGTGGCGGCATCGGATACCACGTCCGCATTTCGCTGCAAACCTATTCCCGGCTGCAGGGGCAAAAAACCGCCAAGGTTTTTACCTACTTCCAGGTGCGAGAAGACGCGCAAATCCTCTATGGCTTTGCCGAGCGGCAGGAGCAGCAGCTCTTTGAGCAGCTGATCAGCATCACCGGCGTAGGTGGCAACACCGCTCTGATGATCCTCTCGGGGCTGTCGCCCGAAGAGCTGTTTCAGGCCATACAGCAGGAGGACACCGCCGCGCTCAAGCGGGTCAAGGGCATCGGGGCCAAAACCGCTGGTCGGATCGTGCTGGAGCTGCGCGACCGCATCCAGATCGAAGGAGCGGTGAGCCCCAGCCTGCCCAGCGGAGGGATGAGCCGCGACCAGCGGCGCGAAGAGGCCCTCGCCGCCCTCACCCAGCTGGGGCTGGGCCGGCAGGATATGGTCCGTCGCGTGGACCGCATCCTCAAGGAGCAGGGCGGCGACCTGAGTGTCGAACAAATCATCAAACACGCGTTGCGCAACTAGCGATGGCGCAGGGGGAAGAACAAGGTTTATCTGTCCCTTTTTTGCGCTTGTAAAGGAATGCGCGCTTTCGATGCGGATACCGGGAATAAGCCCGGACAAGACGCATCCCGTTCTTCGAAACAAGGCCCGGGGCAGGGATAGCCCCCCACCGGGCCCGCAGTAGAGGAAGGCGTGAGCCGTGCAAGGTTTGGGAAAGAAAACCCGCCACCGGCAGCGTAGCCATGACAAATCGGGTAGGACCTAACCAACTCCTGTAGGGAGGGGACAGGCTTTGCCCTTTACTTGTGGGAGATATTTTCTATGTTTGTACCGTTAATACGGCCAAATTGTACGGCCCTGAATACCAACCCCCTCCCTTATCAGGACTACCTGCCTATGATGCAAACCTCTACCTCTTTTGCCCCGTGAATACCGGGCGCTTGTGTTGAGAAACGAACCTAAAACCGATCGCTGTGTCAAAAATCAGCATCGCATGGCTGGTTTCGGTCTTCGCTGCATTGTTCATGACCGAACCAACCCCGAATGGGCCGGAAGTAGAGGTGCTCCCTATCCCGCAGGCCATAATGACGGAACCCCCCACGGTTCCGCCGGCTATCCTTGAGGGGGACACCAACAAAGTCCGTAAGAACCCCAATGACCGGAAAGGCGACGCCACCCGGCAAGAATATGTGACGCCCCTGTTTCTGGGTAACCCCAGCAACATGAACACCACCTTTCAACTGGATGAGAAAGAGTGGGGCTTTACGATTCGGGAGCAAATCGGCGACATCGACTTTCGCCGACCGTCTCACATCAGCTTCGAAGACTATATCCGCTACCGGCGCGAGCAGGGCAACCGCGATTATTTCCGCGAGCAGTCCATGGCTGCGAACCGCGAGGAGCAACAGGGCCTGGCCCTGAACATCGACATTGAGGGACTATCCGACATCTTTGGCGGGGGGACGGTGTCCATTCGCCCGACGGGCTATGCCACCCTCGACTTCTCTCTGGACCGCAACCGCACCGACAACTTTGCCCTGCCGCAGCGCATGCAGCGGGTGACGACCTTCAACTTTGACCAGCAGATCCAGCTGGGTGTAATCGGACAGATCGGCGAAAAGCTGCGCCTCAATGCCAACTTTGACACCCAGTCGACCTTCCAGTTTGAGGATGAGCTCAAGCTGGAGCACTCCGGTACCGAGGACCAGATTCTCCAGAAGATCGAGGCCGGTAATGTGAGCATGCAGCTCGGCAACTCCCTGATTCAGGGTCGGCAAAACCTGCTGGGACTCAAGACCCGCCTGCGCTTTGGGCCGGTCTATGTGAGTGGCATCGCCTCCATTGAGCGGGGGCAAGTCGAGACCGTCGACATCTCTGGTGGCGGCGCCATCGAGACGCCTTTTGAGAAAGAAGCCTCCGAATACGACATGAACCGGCACTTCTTCCTCTCCCACTACTTTCGCTCCCGCTACGAAGATGCTCTCAAAACCCTGCCGGTAATCCAGTCCAACCTGCGGATCAACCGCGTCGAGGTGTGGGTCGAGCAGCAGGGCAATACCCGCAACAACCGCAACGCTGTTGGCTTTATCGACCTGGGCGAAAACAACCAGCCTGTCGGCAACGGGCAGGGCCGGGTCTTCAACGAAAACCTCACCCTGGCTAGCAATGCGCAGCTGCGCTATCCCGACAACGACGCCAACAACCTCTTTGAGCTGATCACCAACCTGCCGGATGCCCGGCAGCAGAACACCGCCAAAGGCGCGATCGAAGGCATTCCCGGCCTGCGGATGCAAAATACCTCCGACTTCCAGGTGCTTGGGAACATGCGCCGCCTGGAACCCAACGAATACAGGATCAATACCCAGCTGGGCTATATTTCGCTCAATTCGCCCATCCCGACCGATCAGGTCCTCTTCGTCGCCTTCAACTATACCCTCAATGGGGCCTCCCATCAGGTGGGGGAATTTTCGGATGACGTGCCCGCCGACGGACTCAATTCCAATGTACTCTTTCTCAAGATGCTGAAGCCTTCGGTGCTGCGGGTGAGCCCCTATCCGGCCTGGGACCTGATGATGAAAAACGTCTACAACATTGGCTATGGCATCCAAGCCGATGGGTTCTTCCTTGATATCAAGTACGAATCGGGCACCAGCGCCGGGCGGATCAACTTCCTGCCCACCGGTGCCGTGGCCAATAAGCCCCTGATCCAGGTTACCGGCCTGGACCGGCTCACCAACCACACGGCCCCCAACCCGGACAACTTCTTCGACTTCATCGAAGGTGTGACCATCGTTTCGGACCGAGGCCTGGTCATCTTCCCCACCCTGGAGCCCTTTGGGGATGCGCTGGCTGAGCGTCTGAACAATGATCCCGACGAGGTGGACAAGTATGTCTTCAGCCGGCTCTATGACGATACCCAGCAGGGCGCGGTCCAGCTTTCGCCTGAAAAAAACCGCTATTCGCTGGAAGGCTATTACCGCTCATCCAGCAGCTCGGAGATCCCGCTCAATACCTTCAACCTGCAAGAAGGCAGTGTGACCGTACGGGCCGGTGGCCGCCTCCTCGTGGAGGGGCAGGACTATCAGGTCGACTACTTCGGAGGGAAAATCACCATCATCAACCCGGCCATCCTGTCCTCCGGACAGGACATCTCCGTTTCTTACGAAAGCAGCTCGCTCTACAACATTCAGACCAAGACCCTGCTGGGGTCCCGGGTGGAATTCAGCCCGTCGGAAAACCTCGCTCTGGGGGGGACCATCCTCAACCTGCGCGAGCGCCCCTTCAACCAGAAAACCATCCTCGGCGACGAGCCCATCAACAACACCATCTGGGGACTGGATGCCACCTATCAGCAGGAGTCAGACTTCCTGACCAAGATGCTGGACAAGCTGCCGCTGATCAGTACCCGGCAGACCTCCAACATCAATGCGGCGGCGGAATTTGCCCAGTTTGTGCCGGGCGCCCCGCCCATCGTCAAGACGGCCGAAGACAAGGGGATCGTCTTCCTCGACGACTTTGAGGCGGCCGCCCAGCCCTTTACCCTGCAGGGCAACCTGCGCTGGAAGCTGGCTTCTTTCCCCGAAGGCAACCGCCGCCTGTTTGATCCCACCGATGTCTATACCGACCCGCTGGCGGCCAACTTCACCCGGGCCAAGCTCTCCTGGTATCAGATTGATCCCAACTTCTACCGCCGCTTTGGGGGCATTGATTTCCCGGAAGAAGACGCCTTTAACAACTACACCCGGCAGATTCTGCCGACAGAGATCTTCCCCACCGCCACCCGTGCCTTTGGTGACAACATCCAGTTTACCTTCGACCTGCACTACATCCCCAATGTGCGGGGGCCCTACAACTACGTCTATGACCCCAGCCGGGTGAATCCCGACGGGACCCTCGCCCAGCCCAAGCAAAACTGGGCCGGGATCATGCGCGAGATGGACGTCAACAACGACTTCGAGGCGACCAATGTCGAGTTTCTCGAATTCTGGATGATGGATCCCTTTATGAATGACACCCTCGGTCCGGTGCAGGGAGGGGAATTTTACATCAACCTGGGGCTGGTCAATGAAGACGTGCTGCCCGACGAATCCCTCTCGCAGGAAAACGGCCTGCCCGGGGCCAACGACCCCGGCGGCAATCTGCGTGAGACCGACTGGGGCCGGGTCTCGATCGGTAACCCGGCGGCCAACTTCTTTGCCAATTCCGAAGCCGACCGCGAAGCCCAGGATGTGGGGCTCGACGGCCTGAGCTCGGCCGATGAGCGGGCCTTTTTCCAGCGGATCATCGACAGCCTGGCGCAGGTACTCAACCCTGACGCGCTACAGGCTTTTCTGCGGGACCCGAGTAGTGACGACTTCCGCCACTTCCGGGACTCCCTCTACGAGGCCGATGCCTCCGGGGTGCTGGAGCGCTACATAGATTTCAACGGTGTAGAGGCCAACTCCCCCGTGGGCAATGATCAGAATACCAACTTTGCCGTCATTGGCTCCAATACGCCCGATACTGAGGACCTTAACATGAACGGGAGCCTCAACTTTGCGGAGCAGTACTGGGAGTATCGCATTCGCTTGCATCCCGACTCCCTGCAGCCTGGCATGAACTACGTGGTGGACGAGATCACCTCCGAAGAGGTGCCGGCGGGGAATGGCTTCCAGACGGTGAAGTGGTACCAGTTTCGGGTGCCGCTCAAGTCCGGTCGCCCTGTCAATGACATCGCCAACTTCAAGACCATTTCCTTCATGCGGATGTACCTCACCGGCTTTGAGGAAGAGGTCATCACACGTCTCACAGAGTTTCAACTGGTCTCGACCCAGTGGCTGCGCTATACCGGCGAGCTTGCCGATGAAGGCGTAATCATCAACCCGCAGGAGCCTCCCTTTGCCACCTTTGAACTGGGAAGCGTGAGCATCGAGGAAAACTCCAGCAAGTTGCCTTTCAACTATGTCCTGCCTCCCGGTGTGGTACGTCAGAACCTGAACGGCAACACCGCTCTGGGCTTCCTGGAAGACGAGCGTTCGCTGACGCTGCGGACCTGCAACCTGCAGGATGGCGACGCTCGCGGTATTTTCAAAAACACCCGCCAGGACCTGCGACAATACGAAAAGCTGCGCATGTGGGTGCATGCCGAGCCCATTGACGATGGCCTCAACCCCTCGAACTTTGAGGTAACTGGCGACGCCCGGGCCTTCATCCGCCTCGGTCTGGACAATGATCAGAACTACTACGAATACGAGATTCCGCTCACCCCCTCCGATCCCGGAGGCGGGATCAGCGCCGCCAACAACGTTTGGTTGGTCGAGAACGAGTTCAATTTTGAGCTGGCCCTTTTGGCTCTCGCCAAGGCCGATCGGAACGCGGCAGGTACCGGCCTCATCTATCGCCATGCTTACCGTGATGCCAGCATGCCGCCCGGACACGTGATCTACGTCAAGGGGACGCCCAAGCTGAGCGATATCCGCAACATCATGCTCGGGGTGCGTAATCCCAAGGACCCCAGCGGCGAGCCCATTTGCCTGGAAGTCTGGGTTAATGAGCTGCGTCTCACCAACTTTGACGCCAACAAGGGCTGGGCTGCCAACGGAAGCGCCTCCATCCAGCTGGCCGATCTGGGTACGGTCAATGCCTCGGGCTCCTACCGCTCGGCTGGTTTCGGACCGCTGGAACAGAAGCTATCCAACCGTTCGCTGGAGGACGTCCTTCGCTTTGATCTCTCCGCCAATCTGAACCTGGACAAGTTTTTTCCCAAAGATTGGGGCCTGCAGATGCCGGTGTATGCCACCTATGGCGAGCAGCGCATCAATCCGCAGTTTAATCCGCAGGAAGCCGATGTTCGCACCGACATCCTGATCGAGTCCCTGCCCGAAGAACAAGCCCGCGAGAAACTCCAGGAAATCCAGGATTTCCGGCGGACGCGCTCGATATCCTTCAACAACTGGCGCATCAACCCGCAGCGCGGTGGCGGCGG
>RFHL01001073.1 GCA_003696875.1 Bacteroidota bacterium
GGTTGGTATTCCAGATTTCCTTGTGGGAAAAGAGCGTATTGACGTCGCCGAGGGCGTCGTAGGCGCGCCTGAGATCGCCCTGGCAAAAGGCCACACAGGAGTCCAGATAGCGCAGCCAGGTCAGGGCGCCCCGGGCATATTCGGGCGTCTTGGTCTTCTCGATGTCGGTGATGGCCTGCGAGGCTGTAGCCAGATCTCCGCCATAGATGCAGGCAAAGATAAGCGGAATCGAGGCCTTGAGGTAGTTGCTGCGCTGCGGCGGAAAACAGTCCCGGGCCTGCTCCGCCGCCCGCCGGGCGGCGGCGAAGTCGTGCTGCACCATTTCAACCGTGGCCAGCTGCAGGTAGGGCACGCCCAGACGGTTGCGTGAGGAGATGCCCGGATGCGCCTTGAGCCAATCAATCAGCTTGCCCAGGGTCTCTCGCGCCCGCACATGGTCTTCGCGGCCCTCATACAACCGGGCTTTCATAAAAAGGGCATAGTACTGCGCCCGCAGGCTGGGGTGCGTCTCCAGGCGTTCTTCCAGCCGGGGGATTTCCGTCGCCCAAAAGTTGTTCAACACCTCATTAAACACTTGCTGCTCCCGCTCTACCATGCGGGAGGCATCCATGATTTCCACCCCCAATAAGTCGGTCCGATAGGCCTCCAGGGCGGCATCGACCGCTGGGCTGAGCGTCTCCCGCATCTCCGTGGGCGACTGGCACATATTCCGCAGCAGCACGTAGCCGTGCAACTCCAGGTCGGTGAGCCCCAGCCGAGCCGCCCGGTCGATGTTTTTCCGAATCAGCTCAATCGCGGCCTCCTCCAGGCCCCGCCGCCGCAGCAGGGTGGCATAGATCATCTCTTTGCGTACCTCCATCTGCTCAAAAAAGGCCGGGTCTTCCTGATAGGTGGGATTGTTCTGAAAGTTGACGCTCAGACTCAGGGTCTCCAGGGTCTTCTCCAGGACCCGGGACTTGAGCATGAGAAAGGCCTTGGAACGGCGATCGCCATACATCTTTTCTGCCATGTCGGCATAGGACATGTCAGGCTGTGCCTCCATCAACTCCACCAGCTCCAGGGCTCGATTCTTGCCCCGGCTATGAAAGGCGGCCAAATAGTTTTTCAGGTAGCGGCGCTCAGTGCGGGAAAGGGATTTAAAAACACGTTTTAAAGCGTCCAAGGTGGTGCTGTTTGGGAAAAAAGAGATAGGAAAATCGAAATGAAAAGTACATAACATTTACCAAAGCGACCAGCCTTGGAAGAAGGTATTCCAGCACCACACTTTTCCCAAATTTCGGAAGTATACATACAATGCGCTAAAAATCAACA
>RFHL01000094.1 GCA_003696875.1 Bacteroidota bacterium
ACAGCCCCAGGCCCAGCCCCTGCGCCTGGGGGCCATGGGCCAGCTTGAGCAGTGGGACGGCCAGTATGGCCCCGGCCCGCTGCAGGCCGCCCACGCCATGGACCGGGCGCTTGCCCTCGCCCACCAGGGCGGCATCGGCCTGGTCGCCCTGCGCCACACCAATCACTGGATGCGCGGCGGGGCCTACGGTTGGCAGGCCGCCGAAGCCGGCTGCCTCGCCCTTTGCTGGACCAACACCATGCCCAATATGCTCGCCTGGGGCGCCGAGCCCGGCCCCGTCCTGGGCAACAACCCCCTCATCCTCGCAGTCCCTGGCCCCGAAGGCGCACATCTCGTCCTGGACATGGCCATGTCCCAGTTTTCCTTCGGGAAGATGGCCACCTATCAAGCTGCGGGAGAGTCGCTGCCGGTACCCGCCGGTCTGGATGACGATGGCCAGCCCACCCGCGACCCCGCCACCGTCCTCACCAATATGCGGGCGCTCCCCATCGGCTACTGGAAGGGCAGCGGATTGTCGTTCATGCTTGACCTCTTCGCCAGCGTCCTCAGCCTGGGACTCGCCACCCATGAAGTGACCCGCCCCGACGGTGCCGAGGCGGGTCTTTCTCAGATCTTTGTGGCCATAGACCCCGAGCAGTTGGGGCCGGGCCTCTGGCAGGCCCGGGTCCAGGCCATCCTGGACCATTTCGCCCAGGTCGCGGATAGCTATCTGCCCGGTGCCCGAACCCTGGCCCTGCGGCAGCAGCACGCCCAGGAAGGGGTCCCGGTTTCAGAGGCCACCTGGACCCGCATCCAGGCCCTGACAGCGGTGGGCTAGCCCGGCTTCGCCGGGGTGTCCACCAAGGTAAGCAATTCCCGCAGGGCCGTGCGCACCCGCGAGCGGTTTAGCTTGCCGGGCTGGCTGAGGCGTTCCAGAGCGTAGTGGCTGCGGAGGATATTGAACAGCAGCCTCAGCTCGGCACGATCTTCCGGCAGAAAACCCGCCGGGGCCACCGCCTGGAGGTAAGCATCGAGCAGCTCCCGGCTCAGGCTGCGGTACCAATGCTCGGCCCAGTACCGCAGCCGGGGGGCATCTTCTTGCCGAAAAGAACCCGTTACCCGTAGTCGGAAATGTGCAAGATAGTGGAACGCATGTAGCAGCGTGACGACATCCTGCAAGGGGGACTTGCGTAGCCGGGTTTCGGTAAAGGGGCGCATGGAGTTTCCCCCCAGGTCAATGATCACAAAGTCCTTGCCGGTAAAGAGGAGCTTTTCCAACCTCAGATCCCCGTGGATACGGAGCTTCTGAGTCTTGAGCTTGTCCTCGGTTAGCTGCCGGAAGTAGGTGATCAGTTCTGGGCGCAGGTCCAGAAAGCGCTCGGCTTCGGCTTGCAGATCCGGCTGGTACTGGTCCATCTGCCGGCGAATCTGTTGCGAAGCCGACCGCAGCAGCGACTGCAGCGCCGCAAAGAGCGAGCGCTGGTAGTGTAGGGTATAGGCCTCCGGCTGGAAGCCTTTTCGCTCCGGATGTGCGGCCAGGGCCAGGTGGAGGTTGCCTACGAGCTGTCCGATGTCCCGTGTGCGGGATACCACCACATCACCGATGTGATGCAGCAGCTCGGGATCCACCACCGGAGGCTGGTCCGACAGCAGGGCCGCCGGACCGGCGACGGGTTCCGGCTCAGGCGCATCGGACGTCAGGACGGCTTCCAGGTAGCGATGGGCCACATCGGCAAAGTACTGCGCCGCGTGGCCCTGATGGTGAATGCGCGCTTGCAGCAGCCCTAGCTGCAGGCCGGGCCGGTGATCGGCGGGCAGCTGCAGGCTGCCCATATAGGCCGGAACGCACGTCGAATGCTCCGTCTCCTGAAGGTACCGCGCCATTTCGACCTCGGGTAGGGGGATGGTATCGATCTTGTGAAAGTACTTGAGAAAGTAGTCGTCGTTGACGAGCCAGGTGGAGTTGGCCCCCGGATGGTCCAGCCGCCGAAAGGACAGCTTCTTTTTCTTGCCCTTGAAGCCTTTTCCTGCCGGTTGCAGATAGTGCCGCATCACATAGGAGAGAAAGCGATCTTCATAGGTGGCATCATACAGGATGGCCGGTTCTTCCTTGAAGGAGATGCGCGCCAGCCGCAGGGAATCATCCATGGCCGCCGCCGATTCGGGCACCAGACCGAGGGGGAGCACATACTGGTCGGGCATCCCCCGGTCAAAGGCCACCTCCAAGTGGAGGAGCAGGTATTTGCGGCCTTCATGGGAAAGGCTGCGACTCTGGCGCAGCGCGACATCTTGCAGGATCCGGTTTTGGGGGTCAAACCAGGTACAGCGATTGAGATAGGCCGGCAGGGCCTCCTGGGCCAGTTGCCGAAAGGCCGTAGGCTTGATTAGGTCGGGCAGCTTACTCAGGCTGATAGGGAGGTCGGCCAGCTTGGTCTGGACCGGATAGACGGTCTTTTGGGCTTTGAGCTCAAACCACATAAAGTCGTGAGGACCCAGGGTGATAGGGTAGAGGCCATCCTCAATACGGGGAAAGTAGGCCCGGCTAAAGACCTCCCGCACCTCTCGACCCGCGTAGGCCGAGAGGTCCAGGCTCGCCGCTTGCGAGAAGCGGGACAGATTGGCCACCACCAGCAGGGTTTCGTCCTCATACGTCCGCAGAAAGGCCAGCACCTTGGCATTCTCTGGCTGCAGAAAGTGGAGGTCCCCCCGGCCAAAGGCCTGGTACCGCTTGCGCACATCCAGCATTCGCTTGGTCCACCATAGCAGGGATGAGGTGTTGCGCTGCTGGATCTCCACATTGACCGTCTCAAAGCGGTACTCCGGATCGGCGATCAGCGGCAGGTAGAGTTGCTGCGGATTGGTCTGCGAAAAACCCGCGTTGCGGTCAGGGCTCCACTGCATCGGGGTTCGCACCCCATCGCGGTCTCCCAGGTGTACATTATCCCCCATCCCGATTTCGTCCCCATAATAAATGACGGGGGTGCCCGGGAGCGAGAAGAGCAAGCAGTTCATCAGCTCGATCTTGCCTCGGTTGTTGTCCAGCAAGGGTGCCAGCCGGTGGCGCAGGCCCAGGTTGATGCGGGAGAGGTTGCTCTTGCCGTAGGCCTTGTGCATATAGTCCCGCTCTTCATCGGTGACCATCTCCAGCGTGAGTTCATCGTGGTTTCGGAGAAAAAGCGCCCACTGACAGTTGTCGGGAATGGAGGGCGTCTGCTCCATGATGTCTGTGATGGGGTAGCGGTCCTCCATTTTGAGCGACATAAACATCCGGGGCATGAGGGGGAAGTGGTAGTTCATATGACACTCGTCACCCTCCCCAAAATAGGCGACGGAATCTTCGGGCCACATATTGGCCTCGGCCAGCAGCATCACCTCCGGGTTGCGCGCTTCTACGTGGGCCCGCAGCTTTTTGAGGAAGGCATGGGTTTCCGGCAGGTTTTCGCAGTTGGTCCCCTCCCGCTCAAATAGGTAGGGAATGGCATCCAGCCGGAAGCCATCCACCCCCATATCAATCCAGAAGTCCAGGACCTGAAAGACAGACTCCTGCACCTCCGGATTGGCAAAATTCAGGTCCGGCTGGTGGCTGTAAAACCGGTGCCAGTAGTAGGCCTCTGCCACCGGATCCCAGGTCCAGTTAGAGGTTTCAAAGTCCTGAAAGATGATGCGGGCATCGCGGTAGGCGTCGGTGGTGTCGCTCCAGACATAGTAGTCGCGTTCCGGGCTGCCGGGGGCCGCCTTCCGGGCCCGCTGAAACCAGGGGTGCTGGTCCGAGGTGTGGTTGAGCACCAGCTCGGTGATGATCTTGAGCCCACGCTTGTGGGCTTTCTTGAGCAGCTTGCGAAACTGTCGCAGCGTCCCATAGTCGGGATTGATGCTGAAGTAGTCAGAGATATCATAGCCACCATCGCGCTGCGGTGAGGGGTAGAAAGGGAGGAGCCAGATGGCGGTGACGCCCAGGTCTTGCAGATAGTCGAGGCGGCTGATCAGGCCGTTGAAGTCGCCTATGCCGTCATGGTTGCTGTCTTGAAAGGCCTTGATGTGAAGTTCGTAGATGATGGCATCCTTGAACCAGAGGGGATCAGATACGGAGGAGCGTTCAGACATATATAGTAAGGTGTAAAAAGGGGTATGAGAATGCGTGGAAATCGTCAGGGCCGTGCGAACAGCAGGTACCCACCACGTGCCTGTTGGCATGGTGCGGAGCGTGGCAGTCCTGTAACGGGATAGCCCAATATACACAGAATTGGGCGAGCGGGCCAATGTGGAGGCCTCTACCATCGGCCGCAGGCTATTTCGCCGGCCTTCCCGGCCGGGAAAAGGGGGGCATTCCTGAGGTCCTCCTTTCCGGCGTAGGGAAACAAGCACGATTGCGCAAGGGTTTGCGCGTGAGACTTTCCCAAAATAGCTAGTAAATTTTTGTATTGAGAGGAAGGAACTTTAATTTGAATATTGGTCACACTATCTGGATCGGCAGTTCGGATAGCTTTTCGTGTTTTAAGGGGAATGAGGAACCCTCAACTCCCATTTCTGGCCGACTTTCCCATTAGGAAAAGCCACCGGGTCCCTTTGCGCGGTTGTGACACGTTCTTTCAGGCCGAAGATCAAGGTGCCTCTATTCCTTACCCTTCACTCTATTACTACTATTCAAAACATTGCTTATGCAAGGGATTTTTCGACACTCCTTTTCGATTCCCTCCGCCCGCCTGAGCTGGCGGTCTGCTCTCCTAAGTCTGTGTCTCCTGTTGGGTGCACAACTGGCGATGGGGCAGGCACGTCAGGTGTCCGGGACGGTGACGGGAACAGACGGCAGCCCGCTCGTCGGTGCATCCGTCGTGGTGGTGGGGACCCAGTATGGGGCCCTTACTGGTGACGATGGCAGCTTCTCCGTCAACGTCCCGGAAGGCCGTAACACGCTCTCCATCTCCTACATCGGCTTCTCCACCCAGGAAGTCGACATCGCGGGCCAGTCCACCGTATCGGTGACCCTGGAGGAAGCCAACTCGTCCCTGGACGAAGTGGTTGTGGTGGCCTACGGTACACAGAAGAAAACCTCGGTCACCGGCGCCGTCGTCGGCGTCGATGGCGGGGATCTGGTGCAGTCGCCGGCGGTCGACCTCTCCAACTCGCTGGCCGGCCGTCTCCCGGGTGTGGTGGTCATCCAGACCAGCGGTGAGCCCGGCTACGATGGTGCGACTGTCAACATCCGGGGGACCAACACCCTCGGGAACAGCAGCCCGCTGGTCGTGATTGATGGAATTCCTGATCGCGACGGGGGCCTCGGCCGCCTGAGCCCGCAAGATATCGAGTCAATCTCGGTCCTGAAGGACGCCGCCGCCGCCATCTATGGCGCCCGCGCTGCCAACGGGGTGATCCTGATCACCACCAAGCGGGGCCGTACCGGCAAGCCGACGGTTCAGTATGACTTCAACAAAGGCTGGTCGCAGCCGACGGTAATTCCCGACATGTCCAATGCCGTGGAGTACGCCAACATCATGAATGAGTTGGGCATCTACCGCTCCGTCCCGGTGGATGAGTGGGGCGCTGCCTGGCAGGCGATCCAGACCAATGGCGTGTACGACTCCCCCACGCCGGGTATCGGTACGGTTACTGCCCAGTACAGCCCCGAAGCCGTGCGCAAGCACGGTGATGGCTCCGATCCCTGGGGCTATCCCGACACCGACTGGTTCGGTGAATCCTTCAAGCCTTGGTCGCCCCAGGATCGCCACAACCTGCAGATCACCGGTGGTAGCGAAAGCGTTCGCTACATGGCTTCGCTGGGCTACATCTACCAGGATGCCTACTATCAGAACTCGGCTACCTTCTACCGGCAGTACAATGCCCGGGTCAATCTGGATGCCGACATCAACCCCTATGTCAAGACCAACCTGGGCGTGGTGCTGCGTCGTGAGGACCGGAACTTCCCGACCGAGTCGGCCGGCGCCATCTTCCGGATGTTGATGCGGGGTCGCCCCGTAGAGCCGCAGGTATGGCCCAATGGCAAGCCCGGTCCCGATATTGAGAACGGCCAGAACCCCTACGTGATCACTACCAACGCCACCGGCTACGTGAGCGATCCCACCGACTACATTCAGGTGAATGGGGGCGTGGACATCACCAACCCCTGGGTTGAAGGCCTCAAGCTGAGCCTGAGCGGTGCCATGGATATCAATAGCCGGACCACCAAGACCTGGCAGACGCCCTGGGAACTGTACTACTGGGATCGCATCTCCTATGAGGCTGATGGCGTCACCCCGCTGCTGGAGCCTTCGGTGCGCTCGACCTTCACCGACCCCCGTCTGCGGATGGCCCAGAGCAACGTTTTCAACACCAACCTGACCGCCATCCTGAGCTATGACCGCACCTTCGGGGCGAGCAGCCTGAATGTCCTGGCGGGCTTCACCCGGGAGGAATTCTCCGGCGAGAACTTCTTCGCCTTCCGCCGGAACTTCATCTCCCCCGCGGTTGACCAGCTTTTTGCCGGTGGACAGCTGCTGCAAAATACCGGTGGCTCGGCTTACTACCGTCCCCGTCAGGGTCTGTATGGGCGCTTCCAGTACAACTACGCCGAGCGCTACCTGTTGGAGTTTATCTGGCGCTATGATGGTTCGTACATCTTCCCCGAGTCCGGCCGCTACGGCTTCTTCCCCGGGCTACTTGCCGGCTGGAACATCTCCAACGAAAACTGGTTCAACGTCAACTTTGTCGACTACCTGAAAATCCGGGGTTCCTTCGGACAGATGGGTAACGACCAGGTGTTCTTCCGGGGTCAGCTCCAGGAGTTTGCTTACCTCTCCACCCTGGGCTTTGACCAGTATCCGATCAACAGCGAGGTGGTTACCACCCTGCGGGAGACCGTCCTAGCCAACCCCGACTTTACCTGGGAGCGGGCCAACAACCTGAACGTAGGGCTGGACGCTACCCTGCTCAACAACCGGGTGGACATTGCCCTGGAATACTTCTACAACCGCCGCGACCAGATCCTGATCCCGCTGACGGGTTCCACGCCGGCCTCCTCGGGTATCTCGACCCTGCTGCCGCCGGTCAACGGGGGCCGCGTGGATAACCGTGGCTTTGAATTCAACCTGGGCTACAACGCCAATCCCTCCAACAAGCTGCGCTTCCGCGCGGGTGTGAACGGTGGGTATGCCCGCAACAAGGTGGTCTTCATGGACGAGATTCCTGGTGCGCCCGAGTGGCAGTTCCAGGAAGGCAAGCAGATCGGTGCGTACCTCGTGTACATCTCCGATGGCGCCTTCAAGAGCCAGGAGGAGATCGCGGCCAACCCCATCGACTACTCCGGCGTTACCCAGCAGCTGCTGCCCGGTGACATGAAGATTCAGGACTACGATGGCAATGGCGTGATCGACGCCGATGACCAGGTCCGGATCGACCAGAGCGCGACGCCGACCTTCAACTTCGGGGCCAACTTCAGCCTGCAGTATGGGGACTTTGACCTGAACATCCTCCTGCAAGGTGCCACGGGCGCGGCCATCCGCATCCAGACGGAGTCCGGTGACATCGGTAACTTCCTCAAGTGGAGCCATGACAACCGCTGGTCCATCGACAATCCGAGCAGCGAGCACCCGCGTCTGGCCAGCCGGGGTGATACCTACTACACCGGCGGTAATTTCGGCAACAACACCTACTTCCTGTTCAGCAAGGACTACATCCGCCTCAAAAACGTTGAGCTGGGGTACAACGTTCCTAAATCGGTACTCGCCAAGGTGCGTCTATCCGGTCTGCGGCTCTACGTCAACTCGCTCAACCTCTTCACCATCGCCGCCAACGACATCTTCGATCCCGAGGCGGTGGCAGGTAACGGGGTGTACTACCCCCAAGCCCGCGTGATCAACACGGGTCTGAGTGTAACCTTCTAGGAGATATTAGGGATTATGCCGGGCAGGCTTTGGCCTGCCCGGCTCTGCCCACAGGCGGACACACACGAAAGAGGACGATTTATCCATCCGCCATTTTTACTTCTCGCTCAAAAACCTTTCAATCTATGCAAAAGCTAAGGCATATCTTCTTCCTGACGGTGACGGCCCTGTCGCTGGTCGCCTGTGAGGGAGACTTTCTCAGCACCCAGCCGCTGGACAAGATCTCCAGCGAAGCCACCTGGGCTGATGGAGCGCTTTCCGAAGCCTTCATCTTCAATGTATACTCTTTTCTGGGCTACGGCGGCTTTGAAGAGCAGGGCTTGTCGTCTATCACCGATGAGGCGATGTTTACCCACGCTGGCCGTAACATCAACACCTTTAACGAAGGTTCGGAGACACCCTCCAACCTGGCTTGGGTAAGTAGTACCTACGAGTGGGGCAATATGTTCCTCGCTATTCGGCAGGCCAACCTCGCCCTGGAAAACCTGCCTACGGCTACTTTTACCAATGAGGAGCTGAAAGAGCGGCTGCTGGGCGAAGCACGCTTTCTGCGCGCCTACTACTATCATCAGCTGCTGCGCTTCTACGGTGGCTTTCCCATCATCGACCGGCCTTATGGGCTGAACGAAGACTACAATGTGGCTCGGGCTACCTTTGCCGAATGTGTAGACTTCATCGTCAATGATCTGGATGAGGCCGCTACGCTGCTCGACGGCAAAGAAGAGACTCCCGGTCGCGCTTCTCGCC
>RFHL01001074.1 GCA_003696875.1 Bacteroidota bacterium
GTTGAGCACCGCGCCGTAGTGCTCCGCTGAGGTCACCAGCAGCGTGGTTTGGCCCCGGTAGAGCAGGTAGTGCGGATTATGCGGATGCAGCTGGATGGGACCATCCATGGGCACGTCACGCGCCTGCCCCTCCGGATCGGGGATGGTGCAGGCGGTGAGCAGCAGGAGGAGAAGGGGGAGGAGGCGCATGGGGAGAAGCGAGATTTTGCGAGGCGAGAGCCGAGAGGAAAAAGGATAAGCCGTCGGCAAAAGACCTGTGTCAGGCTGTCTCGCAGGCCTTTCGGCCGGTCTCGGCTCTCGGCTCTAACCGTCTATTTATTCATCCCAAAACCGCTTGGTAAGCGGGGCGTAGCTGTCGATGCGGCGATCGCGGAGAAAGGGCCAGTGGGTGCGGTAGTAGTCCGAGGCGCCGAGGTCGACGGCCTGTACGTGCACGGCTTCTTCCAGATGAGGGGCCTCATAGAGCAGGCGGCCAAAGGCATTGGCGACGAAGGAGCCGCCCCAGAACTGCATCTCGCCCTCGATGCCGGTGCGGTTGACGCCCACCACGGGGACGCCATTGGCGACGGCATGGCTCATCTGGATGGTGCGCCAGGCGTGAAACTGCTCTTGGTTCACGTCCTCGGTCTGGTCCAGGGCCCAGCCGATGGCGGTGGGGTAGAAGAGGACCTCGGCGCCCTTGAGAGCGGTGAGGCGGGCAGCCTCGGGATACCACTGGTCCCAGCAGATCAGGACACCCAGCCGGCCGTAGCGGGTGTCGAAGACCTTGTAGCCGAGATCGCCGGGGGTGAAGTAAAACTTCTCGTAATAGCCCGGGTCGTCGGGGATGTGCATCTTGCGATACTTGCCGAGGTAGCGGCCGTCGGCGTCGAGGACGGCGACGGTATTGTGGTAGAGGCCCTGGGCCCGCTTTTCGAAGAGCGAGGCGATGATGACCACGCCCAGGCGGGCGGCGACTTCGCTCAGGGCCTGCACCGAGGGACCATCGGGGATGGCCTCGGCCAGGGAAAA
>RFHL01001075.1 GCA_003696875.1 Bacteroidota bacterium
ACCTGGGAAACCGCCTCCGACCCCATTCGGGCCAGCATCTACAGCCTGGCGATCACCCGAGATGGAACCCTGTGGCTGGGAACCGCTCACCAGGGTATTATGGCCTGGGACCCCGAGCAGGACCGGCTCAAAGCCCACTACGGCGTGGAGCATGGTCTGCCAAGCCTTGAAAATCTGCATGTATACCGTTTTGAAGATCGGCTGATCGTCGACTCCGAGAGCGGGTTTATGCGCTTTGAGCCCAATATCCCAGCTTTTTTGCCCGATACGACCTTCGGGAAAGAATATGCCCATATGCCAGTCAACCACCTCGTGGTGACCGCCCCTGGAAAGGCCAGTTTTTATGGCAAACCGGGGCAGGCTTTTCGCCTGATGCAAGCCTGGAGAGGTTCGGACGAGGCTCAATGGCAGGTTCGGGAACAGGCACAACTTCCCCTTGCGCCCGAGGGTCCGATTTGTATCGATGCCGCCGGCCACACCTGGACAGGCAGCACCGAAGGGCTCTTTCGCTTCTATGCCCCAACGGAGGGATCACCGGAGGCGTCGGTGCCATTTTCGGTTCTGATTCGCGAGCTGCGCATCGGGGGCGACTCCTTGTTGTTCCGGTCGATGGTCCCTGCGGCCCAGATTCACATCCCCAGCCGGTGGGCCCAGCTCCAGGTTCGGGTTTCGGCCAGCTCCTTCTCCGGACAGGGACATAGCCAGTTTCGTTTTCGGCTAGAGGGGTACGAAACCGACTGGTCGTCCTGGCAGCAGGAAGCTTTTAAGGAATATGGTGGCCTGGCACCCGGCACCTATCAGATGTGGGTGCAGGCCCGTAACGCCTACGGGCAGCTATCGACCCCGGTTTCCTGGTCCTTTTCGGTGGAACCGGCCTGGTATCAGACCCCTTTGGCCTATCTGAGCTATGTGGTATTGGGCTTGTGGTTGCTGGGGGGGCTCATGACCTTGTATAGCCGCCGCCTGCGGCGGCGCAATGAGCAGCTCGAGCGCACAGTCAGCGAGCGGACACAGGCCCTGGAGATGGCCCGACAAGAGGCTGAGGCGGCCAACCAAGCCAAGAGTACCTTCCTGGCCAATATGAGTCACGAAATCCGCACCCCCATGAATGGAGTCATCGGTATGACTGATCTGCTCATGGAGACGGAACCCGATCCCGAGCAGATGGAGTACATCCTGACCATTCGCAACAGCGGAGAGAGCCTGCTGACCATCATCAATGAAATTTTGGACTTCTCCAAAATTGAAGCGGGGAAAATTGAGCTGGAAGCCATCGACTTCTCGCTGCGAGACCTGATTGAGGAGATCATGACATTTTTCTCCCAGAAGGCGGGCGAAAAGGGCCTGGAACTACTCTATCACTTGGAGGCTGGCTGTCCAGAATACATCATCGGAGACCCGGTACGGCTGCGGCAGATTCTGATTAATCTGATCAACAATGCCCTGAAATTCACCCAGGAAGGCAGCATCTGGGTACGGGCACAGCGGGTAACCAGTCCTGAGGGCACAGACCAGCTGCGGGTGTCAGTTCGGGACACCGGCAGCGGCATCCCGGCCGACAAGATTGACCGCCTCTTTGAAGCATTCAGCCAGGTAGATGCCTCCATCACCCGCCGGCACGGCGGCACAGGCCTGGGCCTGGCCATCTCATACCGCCTCGCACAACTCATGGGCGGCAAAATGTGGGTGGAAAGCGAATGGGACATCGGCACCGTTTTTCATTTTGAAATCGCCTTTTCTCCCTCCGATCAAGTGGACCCATTTGTGGTGCCGGATGTCCTGCTGGACAAGCGCTGCCTGATCGTGGACGACCACCTTTCCCACCTCAACCAATTGGGGGATTTGCTCGAATCCTGGGGGATGCGGGTCGTGCTTACCCGTTCCGGGGCAGAAGCCCTCGCAGTTCTGAATAGCGACCGGCAGTTTGCGGTGATTCTGATAGATGAACGCATGCCGGCCATGGGGGGACTGGCCCTGGTCGAACGCATCATGGCGCGCTTTCCGGAAGAGCGCCCTCCCCTAGTGCTGATGCATGCCCGGGGCAGGAGTCTGCCCAAAGACCTCCCGGCCCAAGTGGGTCGCCTCGCCAAACCGCTGAAGCGGAATGCCCTGGCCCAGGTGCTGCAGGCAGCGGTGGGGGGCAGCCCGGGAACGGAAACAGCATTGTCTCAACCCCCCAGCACATCTCCCCAATCGCTGGGAGAGCGCTATCCCCTGCGGATCCTGGTCGCTGAGGACAACCCTGTCAACCAGCAACTGGTTCTGCGCATGTTGCAAAAGTTTGGCTACGCTCCCAGCCTGGCCGGAGACGGCCTGGCCGTCCTGGAAGCGATGGCGCGTGAAAGCTATGACCTGATACTCATGGATGTGCAAATGCCGGAAATGGATGGTCTCACCACGACCAGAGAGATTCGAAGGATGAATAAAGCCATCGTGCAACCCGTGATCGTGGCCATGACGGCCAATGCGATGCAGGGAGACCGGGACGCCTGCCTGCAGGCAGGCATGGATGGCTATATCAGCAAGCCCTTCCGCAAGCAGGAATTGGAAGATATGCTGAGTCGGATTGGGGGCGAGCGGCTGCCCGCGTCCAAACGGTAATCCAAGAGAATCCAGCAGACCGAAAGAATTTTTGCTGTATGCTACCGGGGGCAAAAGGGGATTCCTTTTCTGTCCCCGGTTTGGCTTTTGACGGCTGAAGGCAGAAGCGCGCCCTTTTTCCCCGTGAGGAAAACATTTACATTTACAGATTATTCCCGGACCAAGGCTTTTGAGCCGGAGAATATGGCCATGAAAAACCATTCTCACTATCTGTTACCATTATTTTGTTTCATGAAACGGATCCCTTTTTTCTCCCTTCTGGTCATCGCCATGCTGGCACTTTGGGGCTGTACGGGAGAGCCCGCAGCCACCCAGGAAGAACCCGCCCCGGAGTCGGGCTTTGCCTTTCTCAGCGAGCAGTTTGCTGATCTGAAAATCCTGCGCTATCAGGTGCCGGGCTTCGAGTCTCTGCCGCTGCAAAAAAAGCAGCTGATTTACTACCTCTACGAGGCCGGCCTCTCGGGTCGTGATATCATCTGGGACCAAAACTACAAATACAACCTCACCATCCGGCGTACGCTGGAGGCGATCCTCCGCAGCGCCGAAGCCGATGATTCCGAGGCTTTTGCCCAGTTTGAAACCTATGCCAAGCGGGTGTTCTTCTCCAACGGCATCCACCATCACTACAGCAACGACAAGATCCTGCCGGACTTTTCCGAAGCCTATTTTGCCGAGTTGGTGCAAAAGTCAGACCCGGATCTGCTGCCCATGGCAGACGGGGAAACGGCCGCCGCCTTTGCCGCCCGCCTGACCCCTATCATGTTTGATCCCCAGATTGCGCCCAAGAAGGTCAATAAAAACCCCGACGTGGACATTGTCACGAATTCGGCCGTGAACTTCTACGAAGGCGT
Source organism: Bacteroidota bacterium (assembly GCA_003696875.1). Taxonomy (GTDB): domain Bacteria; phylum Bacteroidota; class Bacteroidia; order J057; family J057; genus RFHL01. The sequence continues at coordinate 3,453 of RFHL01001075.1, forward strand.
GACCGAGGCGGAAGTCGATGCCTTCTATGCGGCCATGATAGACAAAAGTGATCCGGAGCCCATATCCTACGGACTAAACAGCAAGCTGGTCAAGGAAAATGGCCAGATTGTGGAGAAAGTCTGGAAGGTCGGCGGCATGTATTCCGAGGCCATCGAGCAGGTGGTCTACTGGCTGGAAAAGGCCGTTACGGTAGCCGAGAATGAAGCCCAGGCCAAGGCCTTGCGCCTGCTGATTGAATACTATCAGACGGGCGACCTGGCCAAATTTGACGAATACAGCATCGCTTGGGTAGCCGATACGGCCTCCGACATCGACGTGATCAATGGCTTTATTGAGGTGTACAACGATCCCAAAGGCTATCGTGGCTCCTATGAGTCTATTGTGCAGATCCGTGATCCGGAAGCATCCAAGCGCATCGCTGCCATTGGGGCCGAAGCTCAGTGGTTTGAGGACAACTCTCCCATCATGGACGAACACAAGAAGGCCAATGTCCAGGGGATCTCGGCCCGCGTGATCAATGTCGCCGGCGAAGCCGGCGATGCGAGCCCCTCCACACCTATCGGCATCAACCTGCCCAACGCCAACTGGATCCGTGCCCAGCACGGATCCAAATCTGTCAACCTCGCCAACATCGTGCTGGCCTATGAAGAGGCTGCCAAATCGGGTGGGGGGTCGCTGGGAGAATTTGCCTTTTCGGAAGAAGAAGCCGAACGCTCCCGCCAATACGGCAGCCTCGCCGACAACCTCCACACCGATATGCACGAGGTGATCGGTCACGCCTCTGGCAAGCTCAACCCCGGTGTTGGCACCCCCAAGGAAACCCTGAAAAACTATGCCTCCACGATGGAAGAAGGCCGCGCCGACCTGGTCGCACTGTATTTTCTGATGGACCAGAAGCTGGTCGACATGGGCCTCATGCCCTCCCTGGAAGTCGCCAAAGCCGCCTACGATGACTACATCCGCAACGGGATCATGACGCAGTTGCGCCGCATCAAACCCGGTGACGACATCGAGGAGGACCACATGCGCAACCGGGCTATGGTTTCCTGGTGGGTCTATGAGCAAGGCAAAGCCGACAACGTCATTGAGCGGGTCGAAAAAGACGGGAAAACCTTTTTCGTCATCCGCGATTATGAAAAGCTACGCGACCTTTTTGGCCAGCTCCTGCGCGAAACCCAACGGATCAAGTCTGAAGGCGATTATGAAGCCGCCAAAGCCCTGGTCGAAACCTATGGCGTCAAGGTCGATCCAGACCTCCACGCCGAGGTACTGAAACGCTTCGAGAAGCTCAACCTCGCGCCCTACTCCGGCTTTATCAACCCCGTCCTCCGCCCGGTCATGAACGGGGAGGAAATGATCAATGTGATGATCACCTATCCGGAAAACTTCACCGAGCAGATGCTTTACTATGGGGAGCAATACGGGTTTTTGCCCAACATGAATTAGTGCGCCCGAGAAGCAGAACATATTCTACGGGGAGGGTATTTTCACTTGCCTTAATAATTGATTTTCAGCAGTTTACACTCTGGTCAAAATTCTTTTCTGACCTCTGACCTCTCTCTTCTTTCTTCTCCCTACTACATCAAGAAGCCTCCCCAAGCGGGGAGGCTTCTTCCGAACACAACGGTATACACAAATAGGGATTCGTTATCAGCGCGTGACCTGCACCCGGCTGATGGAACGGGTGGTTTCAGTGCTGAGCAGGATGGTGTGCACCCCGCGGGCGAGCTCGTCCAGGTCTAGGGTCAGCTCATGCTGGCCGGTCGCCTGACGCCCCAGGCTGCGGTTGATGACCACACGGCCCGTCATATCCATGACTTGCAGCTGCACTTCACCTCCTTGCTCCACAAAATAGCTCAGACGGGTCTGGCTGGCGGCAGGGTTGGGGAAAACGCTCAGCAGGTCATTGCGCAGATCTTTATCGATGCTGGTAGTATTACGCAACAGGGTAGCCGTGCCGTCGGGCAGGACTAGCAGCAGGCCAAAACCTTCGCCGCTCTGGTTAGTCGAGGGGTCCAGGAAGCCGCTGGCGAGGATAACGCCCGCACCGCCAGCAAGGCCGGTTGCATCCGCCTCAAAGAAGGCAATCGGGCTGTTGGTGGCGGTAGGCGCCACGCCGAGGCTGTAGATCGCCGGAGCCAGGGCCAGATAACCCGCAGTAAAGTCAGCGTAGGCCAGACCCGTTACCGCGGGCGGGGTACCGCCATTGGCGAGGACGTCTACCGTCGGGGCGTCAGTCGCACCGTGGAATACGCGCAGGTCCACATCGCCGCTGTTGGCGGCGGCTTCCTGGGCAGCGGTGGCTACAAAGAGGTTGAAGGCCGTGCTGATGCCATCCGGGTTGGCGGCGTAGGCAGTAGGATCAATGACACCATTGGCCACAACCGTATAGCTTTCTCCATCCATAAAGGTTGCCGGAATGGTGGCCACTACCTGGTCGGTGATGCCGGTGCTGGCGTCACCTGCGATGACTACGTCTATGGGGTACCCGGTGGGCAGATCCACAAAGGGCGTAGCTGTGCGGAAGGCAAAGTTGTCGAGCTTGATGGTGTCGGCCAGCATATTGATGTACACATCCACGCTGGCTGCGGCCAGGTCGGCCGAATTGTGGATCACCTGGGCGCGGGCGTTGCCTACGGCGGTCAGGGGAGCTACGGTTCCGTCAGCAAAGGCGACAAAAAGGCCAAAAGCTTCGCCATTCTGGTTGGCAGCTGGATCCAGGAAGCCGGAAGCAAACACGAAACCAGCACCACCACCCAGGGCAGAAGCATCTACATAGAAGGGGGCCAGAACCGTAGCGGGATCGTTGGCGGCGGTGACGTCGATGCGATACTCAGCAGCGGGCACCGGCAGGTACCCCGTGAAGGCGCCATAGGGAGCGGCAGGAACGACAGCTCCACCATTGGCATTGACTCCGACGGTGGGAGCGTCCGTAGCCCCGTGCATCACACGCAGATCCACGTTGCTACCGATCGCAGCTTCCTGAGCGCCAGCAGAGACCAGCAGGGCAAATCCGATACCCGCGCCATCGGGGTTGGCCGCAAACTGGGTCGGATCCAGTACACCGCTAGCCACAACGTTGTAGCGCTCCCCGTCGGCGAAGGTGGCGGGAATGGTAGCTACGACCTGATCGGTAATGTCCGTGCTGGTGGGACCGGCAATCACAATCTCTATAGGGTAGCCGGTGGGCAGGTCTACAAAGGGCGTAGCGCTGCGGAAGGCAAAGTCGTCCAGCTTGATGGTATCGGCCAACGCATTGATGTAGACATCAACGAGCGCGGCGGCGGGGTCAGCGGAATTGTGCACGACCTGGGCGCGGGCGTTGCCCACGGCGGTCAGCGGGGCCACGGTCCCGTCTGCGAAGGCGACGAAGAGCCCAAAGGCCTCGCCGCCCTGGTTGGCGGCAGGATCCAGGAAGCCAGAAGCAAACACAAAGCCGGCCCCCCCACCCAAAGCAGATGCATCAACGTAGAAGGGAGCCACCAGAGTAGAGGGGTCGTTGGCAGCAGTGACGTCGATACGGTAGTCAGCAGCGGGCACGGACAGGTAGCCGGTGAAAGCACCATAGGTGGCGGACGGAATGATCGCGCCGCCATTGGCGTTGACGCCTACACTCGGAGCATCGGTAGCGCCGTGCATCACGCGCAGGTCTACATTGGCCCCAGTCCCAACTTCCTGGGCGCCAGCGGAGACCAGCAGGGCAAATCCGATACCCGCGCCATCGGGGTTGGCCGCAAACTGGGTCGGGTCCAGCACCCCGCTAGCCACGATGTTGTAGCTTTCACCATCCATCAGGGTCGCCGGGATGGTCGCGACGACCTGATCGGTGATATCGGTGCTGGTAGGACCGGCGATGACGATATCCAACTCATAGCCCGTAGGCAGGTCCACAAAAGGGGTCGCGTCCCGAAACGCAAAATCATCCAACTTGATGGTGTCGCTCAGCGCGTTGATGTATACGTCGACCAGCGCAGCGGCGGGGTCAGCGGAGTTGTGCACCACCTGACCACGGGCAACCCCTACTTGGGTTAGGGGGAGCACCGTACCGTCTTTCAAGGCGGCAAACAGCCCGAAGGCGGCACCATTTTGGTTGGCCGTAGGGTCAAGGAAGCCGGAAGCAAACACATAGGCATACGCGCCACCCAGGGGAGCAAGATCCACGTAGTAGGAGGTGACAATGGTCGAGTTGTCATTGTCAGGGGTGACCTGCAACACATACTCGGTGGCTGGCACTTCCAGGGTCGATAGGGCATCGGCATAGTCGATGTTGTCGATCAGGAGTCCGCCATTGGCAAGGACATCCACGCCGCCGACATCGGTCGCCCCATGGTTGGCACCGAGCGAAACCATGTTGGCCATGGAGGCCGTGGTGTCAATACCTGCGGCGACAGAAAGGCCAAAGACGATACTGGCACCATTGGCCGTCTGGTCGTAGTTGGCCAGGTTGGTAGGCAAGATGCCATTGGCGGCGACCACATAGGTCTCCCCAGCCGTCAGGGTCGCCGGGATGTTGGCGATGATGTCACCAGGGCC
>RFHL01001076.1 GCA_003696875.1 Bacteroidota bacterium
CGAGGATGTCGACCATACAAAGACGAATAAACAAATGGGGCATCGTGTTCAGGATAAGGGCAAGACGGCGGGGGACGCGTCCCAGCACCAGCAGCCACAGCCCCACGGCCACGAAGAGAAGCTGGACTGGAAGGGCGTGATCAGCAGGCTCTGCACCAACGCAAACGACCAGGGCTGCGTCTTGTTCAAGACCATTCTCCTAGTGAGCAACGACGCCGGGGTTCGCAAGGAGGCCCTGAAGCTGTTTGAATCCTGGCGCGGCGCGCGGCTCAGCGACCAACCCTTCGCCTGGGCCCTGCTCCAGACCGCCAAGCGGCAAGGATTGTTTCCCTGGGTCAAGTCCCCGAAGCAGGGGATGTCGCCCTGCCTCTACTACAACTACGGGTCCGGCTGCTGCGGCAAGGTGAAGGAGCACGAGCCGATGGGGTGCCACCGCTGCTACCTGTGCGACGGCCCCCACCCGCTGGTTGGGTACACGCTGACCGAAAACGCGCCGGGGGCGTGCCCGTTGTGGTCTAAGTTTTACTCGTACAGCAAGGCGATCTGCGAGAGGTTAGGCGCTGGGGGGTCCTCCATGGGGGAAATTGAAAAAATATTTTTGTTCGAGGAGAAGCCGCCGAGCGGGAAGCAGTACGTGAGGCTTGTGAGGGCGCCGCGGGAATTGCAATTCGGCGGGAGGGAGAGCGCCACGCCAGCGCCGCCGAGCAGGCCTGCTGCTGGAGGGTTCGGAGTGCAATCACAACCACAAACACAGCTTGGCGCTGACCCAAACACCAGCGACGCCAACCAACCCACGGCATGGTTAGGCAGCCCGGCACACCACCAGCAACAGCAGCAGCTCAACAACAAGCTCGAAGACAAGAACAACACGCTGAAAGGCCTGCAGGGACGCTTCGGAGGCCGCAGCGACGGCGACAGCGACGACGAAGACGGGTCATTCGAATGCATCATCCCTAGCGTGTGCAGTGTCGGCGGAAACACGAATAATAACCCCGAGGATGTCGACCATAGAAAGACGAAAAAAGAAATAGGGCACCATGATCAGGATAAGGAGGAGGGGCCCAGCAATCAGCAGCAG
>RFHL01001077.1 GCA_003696875.1 Bacteroidota bacterium
GCTCCCTCTACCCGGCCCCCACCGAGCACATAGTCGCCCGACGTGCTCACCAGGCCTTGCCACGCATAGTTGCCGATGCGGTTGTTGCCGCTGCGGCCCCATGAGCCTTCCAGGCGCAGGTTGGTCAGCAAATTGGTCTTGGGAAACCAAGGCTCCTCGCTCACGCGCCAAGCCAGGCCCGCGCTGGGAAAAGTAGCGTACCGGTTGTTGGGCCCAAAGCGGCTACTGCCATCGGTCCGGACGGTAGCGGTGAGGATATAACGATTGGCAAAGGTGTAGCTCAGGCGACCAAAGTAGCTGAGCAAGGCTTGCTCGGAGCGGCCCTCGCCCGCACTGAAGAAAATCCGGGTCTCGTCGGGGTTGCTCGGCAGGTTGACAGCAATGTTGCCCGAGGTAAAGTAGGTGAAGTTTTCGTCGATGAGACGGCTTCCTCCCGCATTGAAGAAAGTCTCCTGCTGGTACTCGGCCGACTGGCCCAGGATGGCGTCTATTTGGTGCTTGCCCCCGGCCAGTGAGCGCTGGTACCCTAGCGTGGTCGTGCTCACGAGGCGCAGGCTCTCATAGCGGCCCGCCCTGGCATTGGAGTTGGCTGGAGGGTCGGGATTGAAGGGGGTGAGCCCCTGCCCTACCACCGAGCCCGGGCTGAAGGCCCGGCTGGCATTGTTGAGGACGTTGGTCCCCAGGTAGGTCTTGAGCTCCAGTCCGGGGGCGAGGGTAGCCCCCAGCGTAGCCCCGAGGAGCAACTGCCGGTTGTCACGCTGGTTGATCTGGTTGCGGAGCTTGTACACGGGATTGGCCTGGAAAAAGGGCAACAACGCACCCTGGGTCGTGGGGGTCAGCTCGCCATTGTCATCATAGAGGGGCGCACTCGGGTCGGCCCACTGGGCGATGTTGACGACATTGTACACGCTGAACTGCCCCCCGCCGGGATCGGTATTGCCCGAGGCATTGCTCGTCCAGCTCGGTGCAACCTCCAGGTTGAGCCGCAACCAAGGGGTGATATCGGCATCGATATTGGCGCGGAGCGAGTAGCGCTTCAGGTTGGTCTCAATGATGACCCCATCCTGGTTCATGAACCCCATCCCGATAGCGTAGCGGAGATCCTTGGTCCCCCCGCGCAGGTTGAGGTTGACATTGTGCATCCAGGCATCGCGCGTGATGGCGTCAAACCAGTCGGTCCCTGCGCCATAGCTCGACGGATCTTCCAGGTGTGCGGGGATGGTGGGCGTAGTCCCATTGACGACCGCCTGGTCCTCGATGCGTTCCCGCAGAAACTGAGCGAGTTCGTCAGCCCGCAGCACATTGGGCCGCTCAAAGTCCAGAATGGTCTGAAGGCCCACATAGCTGTTGAACTCAATGGTCGGTTTCTGGTCGGTGGTGCCACGCTTGGTGGTGATTAGGATCAGCCCGTTGGCAGCCCGGGAGCCATAGATGGCCTTGCCAGAAGCATCGCGCACGATGGAGATACTTTCGATATCGTTGGGGTCCAAGAGGGCCAGCAGGTTATCAGTCTGCCCATTATAGTTGCCAAAGGGCAGCCCATCGATCACGATCAGGGGCTGGTTGCCGGCCGAGATCGAGCCTACCCCACGGATGAGAATCTCGGCCCCAGCTCCCGGCTGCCCTGTACCTTGGCGAAACTGTACCCCGGCCGCCTGCCCTGCCAAGGCCAGGTCGAAAGAGGTCACCGGCAGGTTTTCGATTTTCTCGGAGTTGATCTGATCTACCGACCCGATCAAGTCCTTTTTCTTCACCTGTCCATACCCGATCACCACGACCTCCTCCAGGCTGGTCTCGCTCGGCAACATGACGATATCGAAGGAGGGCTGACCGGCTACGGCCACCTCTTGCGTAATATAGCCAAAGTAGGAGATGACCAACACGGCCTTGTCGGAAGCGACAGAGAGCCTGAACCGGCCATTTTCATCGGTGAGGGTACCGTTGGGGGTGCCTTTTTCCCGGACCACTGCCCCGATCAGCGGGGTACCGTCACCACTACGCACCTGCCCTTGAACATCGAGCCGCACGGGATGGTCAGCCAGGTGCTGGATGATCCCCTCGATAGCTTCCTGCCCCTCGCCGTGGAGCTTTTGGATGGTGAGCCCACTGGCCTCCTCCAGC